>JBEPXF010000396.1:0-2516 GCA_041642075.1 Fodinibius sp. | reverse complement strand
CTTTAAAACTGATTTAACGTAAAGTTTCTCCATGACTTTTTTCTGCTCCATGTACATGTGTTGTTGTATGATGTCTGAACGACATTCATGCACCTGTATGGGAGCGGAAGCTACATGACTTTTTAATCTCTTCGAAGAAAGAAGTTAAAAGCCCACTCACCCCTCAGGTGAGTGGGCTTTTTTATTTGCCCTACTCTACATCTTTCTCAACACTAACTATTTTTAATAAAAATACACAACAAATAATAAACTAAAACGATGGATACACAATTTGCATACTGGGTTCCAAATGTAAGCGGCGGACTTGTAATCACCGATTGGCCCATGAATACTGACTGGAGTTACGAATACAATAAAGAACTAGCACAAACAGCCGAAAAGGTAGGCTTTGACTATGCGCTTGCCCAAGCTCGCTTTTTCGGCAGTTATAATGCCGAAAAACAGCTTGAAGCGCTCAGCATTGCCAATGCCCTGGCAGCTAACACCGAAAAACTACGGCTCATCGGAGCAGTACATCCCGGCCAATGGAATCCCGGTCCCATTGCCAACTTTGTTGCTACCGCGGACCATATCAGCAACGGACGGTTTCACTTAAATGTGGTAAGCGGCTGGTTTAAGGATGAATTTACACGTTTTGGGGAACCCTGGCTGGCCCATGACGAGCGATATGACCGGAGCGAAGAATTTATTCAAGTTTTAAAAGGCTTATGGACCGAAGATACGTTTTCATTTGACGGTCGTTTTTACCAGATTGATGAAGCTCCATTGCAACCCAAGCCCGCTACTCCTCCTGCAATCTTCCAGGGCGGAAACTCTCCGCGAGCCTTGAAAATGGCGGCCCGGGTTTCTGACTGGTTATTTCTGAATGGAGGCAGCCTCGAAAAGCTTCAAGGCCAAATCGAACAGGTTAAAAAGTATGCTGCTGAATTTGGCACTGAACCACCGAAAATTGGGGTTAACTCATTTGTCATTGCCCGTGATACGGAAGTCGAAGCCAAGCAAGAGCTGGAAAATATTATTGAAAATGCCACCGAAGAGGCCGTTGAGGGCTTTAAAGAGCAGGTTAAACAGGCCGGACAATCAGCTCCTGAAGGCGAAGGAATGTGGGCCGATTCCGACTTCAATGATCTGGTTCAATATAACGACGGATTCAAAACCGGATTAATAGGCACCAATGAACAAATTGTCGAACGTATTCGACAGCTCGATGCTATTGGAGTCGACCTTGTACTTACTGGATTCCTTCATTTTACCGATGAGCTACCTCGTTTTGGCAATGAAATCATTCCGGCTGTAAAAGAAGCCAAGCCGCTTGAACAGTCTCAAGTTCTGGTCGCATAATCGTTATAAACTTATACCGGGGGTTTCTACCCCGGTTCTAAAACATAATCCAAAAAGATATTATAGCTATGAGTGATCTTTTAGGAATAGTAGGAAGCGTATCTACCCCCTCAAAAACGAGAGCTGCAATCGAAATATCATTGCAGGCAGCCGAGGAAGAGTTCGATGTCAATACGGAAATCTTACATCTATCCGAATATGATCTGAATACCGCTGACGGACGGAAGCTGGATGAATATACCGGAGATACGGCGGATGCACTTGATCTCATTATTAACAGCAGCGCCTTTCTCATCGGCACCCCCGTTTACCGGGGGAGTTACTCGGGCGCACTCAAAAATCTGTTTGATCTGATACCCAGAGGACAATGGCAATCAGATGAAGCCCCATTAGAAGATCGTCCGGTTGGACTCATTGCCACGGGTGCTACCGACCATCACTACTTATCGATTAGTCATGAACTGGAACCCATTGCCTCATTCTTTGGTTCTCACCAGGTGGGAAGTGGGGTTTATGTCAATAGCTCGCAGTTTAATGATTATCAGGTCACCGATAAAGAGATAATTGCCAGGCTTGAAACATTGGGCAAGGCTACTATTGAACTATCCCAAGCTGTAGATAATGCCCAATACTTATCACAGCTCGGGCCTCAATTCTAACTTTTAATTCTAATAATTAATTTCTATCTCTTATGGGAGCTTCAAACCAAAAAAAGAAACAGGCGAACTCTCTTAAAAAGGCGATGCGGCAGCTTCCCTTTCCGGTTGCAATTGCTACTGCCGCCGTAGGAAAAGAAAAACGAGGCATCACTATTGGATCTTTTACCAGCCTATCGCTCGATCCTCCGCTTATCTCGTTTAATATTGACCGGGAGGCCCAAATATATCCTCTTATCACACGTGCCACTCATTTTTCCGTTCATTTACCACAGCCAGAACAAGCCAAGTTGTGCGATCATTTTTCCATTTCTGGCTTAAGTAGTGATGAACAGTTTGAGAGTATTAATTACCAGCGTAATTCTTACGGCACTCCGGTCTTAAAAGAGATTCCAACCGTTATTCAATGCCGTGCCTACGATCAAATATCGGCCGGAGACCATATTATTATCATTGGAGAAGTAGCGGAAGTCGAACAGGAAAATGAGAATCCAAGTATTTTGTACTACGATCGTTCTT
>JBEPXF010000395.1:0-2524 GCA_041642075.1 Fodinibius sp. | reverse complement strand
GTTGAGGGATCACCGGGTGATTATCCCGTTACCTATGAAATCCTGTACGAGATCAGAGATAGACTGGATGAATATCATTCAAATGATCGGGTCATTGTTGAATTTAATAATCAAGAAGGCAGGACTTTTCAGGATATAAAAGACCTAATAGAGCATTTTGAAACTGAAATTGATACCCAACTAAGTCAGTAAGCCTTTTATAATTTTATAAACTTTTATGCAAAATTATGGATAATAGTATACTGAAATTGGTGGTTAAAATTTCGGGTATCATTGTTGGTTTTATCATTCTGGTTGCTGGATATTTTTACTGGGAATCTTATCAATTAAAGGAAAACTATGATGCAACTATAATTCAAAATGCTAATAAACGAGCCCCTTCAAATATTGAAATTTCTGCACCTTTAGACTCCACGCTTATTGCCAGGGGCAAACGGCTTTCCAGCACGTTACACTGCACCTATTGCCATGGCGATCAGCTACAAGGCCGGGAAACCGAAGAACGCGTGAGTCCGAATATCACAAAAGTTCGCCATCAATATAGTGATGCCGAACTTGTTAAAGCTATTCGTTATGGCTTAAAAAAAGATGGTTCAGTTATTGGAGGTGATATGCCTTCCGGAGAGTCATACTTTCATCTTAATGATACTGATACAAAAGCACTTATTGCCTACATCAGAAGTCTCCCCGATCTTAGCAATGAAAACCTTCCTTCTACTTTCGGTCACACATTAAGTACCTTTGAGATGATTGGCGGGGGGTTTGCACATTTATTTTTTGGTTGGGAACCGGATGTGGATGAATTTATCTATTCATCCCCCAAGTCAGCTCGACCCAGTGACGGAGTGACTATTTATGGCCGGTACTTAGCTCAGACGCATTGTGCTCGTTGCCACGGAGAAGACTTATCTGGTGAAGGTGGTTACTGGCAAACAGCTGATTTAGCCGTCGGAGCTGGTTACTCCTCAGATCAATTTAAAAAATTGCTGCGGGAAGGAAAGGCGCTTGGAGATCGAGATATTGGGTTTATGGCTCCTTTAGCTAAAGAATACCTCTCTCACTTCACGGATTCTGAGATACAAGCAATCCATTCCTATCTTCAAAAAAGAGCGAATAGTAACAGCAATAATTTAGAACAAAAATAACAACAGTTGGGAGCTCCGTTGAAGTAATAATCATAACATTGGTGCTAAGATTTGATTACATATTAGCGTGCGAGCCCTTTTTCTTTGACCCAAACGTGAAGGCAAGCTCAAATCCACCATCGGTGTCAATCTCATAGTCGGCCTGTAGCTGCTGGAGCAATGTATTTGCAATATTAAGTCCAAGTGTTTTGGATTCCTCAAAGTCGGTCCGATCAAAACCTCGACCATTATCCCGGTAAGTCACTTTATAGGTTTCTTGATGTTTAGTTATTTCCATAGCTATGAGTCCCTGTTGATGATCTGAAAAGGCATGTTTCAGGGTATTGGTGAGTAGTTCATTTATCAGCATTCCCAAGGGAATAACCTCATTGATATTCATCTGCAACTCTGGGATGTCCAATTGAATGTCAAATGTATCCCTTTCTGCCTGTAGCGTATCCATTACCGTTTGGGCAAGATCCGATATATATTCGCTAACGTTTACCTGTGAAAAGCTTGACGACTGATATAACAACTCATGTACTTTGGCAATCGCATGGATTCGGTTTATGCTTCGCTCGAGGGGCAAACGATCCTGACTGCCGGATGGCAGCTCGTCAATCTCCATGCTCAGGACGCCGGAAATAATGGCTAGGTTATTTTTTACCCGGTGGTGGACCTCCTGAAGCAAGACACTGTTTTCCTCCTCGACCTCCACGCGGTCGGTAATATTGATGCCATTGCCGAGTATATATTCTCGCCCATCAGATTCGAAATAGGTGCCACAAATATAATAGTGATGTTCTCGGCCGTCGCCGTCTAACAATATTGTTTCATGCTCGACATAGCCCTCCGTATATATCTTTTGAATGGCCTTCTTCGCTCCGGCTTTTTCTCTGGGCGCTACGAATGCTAACACATTGGTTCCCTGGAGCTGATCGCCCGAGAGGCCAAAGAGCTGTTCCAGATGTTGATTCACTCGCGTGAACGTTTCCTCCTCATCAGCGATAAAAAACAAACCCGGAAGGCTGTCCAGGATATGGTCCAGAAGGGTAATTTGTCGGTCAACCTGCTCTTCTAGTTGTTTTTGCTCCGTAATATCGTGTTCAATAACATCCCACTGGACACTGCCGTCTTCAAGTCGACGAGACACACCTCTCGCATAAATCCATTTCTGCCGGCCGCTGGGCGTTTGTATTTTAAAGGTGTGATTCCAAGAGGTCATGTTCTCAGCTGACTCTTCAATAGATCGTCGGACCTTCTCGCGATGGTCATCGGCTACTTGCGACCAAATCACGTCAGTGGATTTCATCGCCTGTTCCGGGGAGATTTCACGGAGCTCCTTCAAGCCTTTGCTGGCATAGATCAGTTCTTCGTTGCCATCCGGATGGAGCCGGTAC
>JBEPXF010000394.1:0-2537 GCA_041642075.1 Fodinibius sp. | reverse complement strand
CAAGTTGCCTTATGACAAGTGGAAATTAACGCACAAGTTTATGGGCGTGGTATTTATTTTGGGAGTTATTCACCTGTTTACTCTGGAAAATGTGGCAGCCGCCAGTACTTTATTGTTTTTGCTTCTACTCATTTTATCTGTTACGGCCATAGCAGCATGGATTTACAAATCATTTATGCTGGAATACGTAGTTCAGAAGCCAAAGTTTGAGGTTGCGGAGGTTGATCGTTTGAGTGATCAAGTAATGGAAATAGAGTTGCAAGCAGAAGAGGCTTTAACTTTTATTCCTGGGCAATTTTTCTTTTTTAATTTTATCGGTTCTGGTATTACGCGCGAAGCTCATCCATTTACGGTCTGTAGTGCTCCCAGTAGGAATAAAATCAAAATTATGGTAAAGGCTCTTGGTGATTACACTTGGAATCTTTACCGAAATTTTGATATTGGTGCAGTGACATTACTTGAAGGTCCATACGGTCGTTTTGACTACAGGCAAGAATCAAAAAGTCAGGTGTGGATAGCTGGGGGTGTGGGAATTGCTCCTTTTCTGAGCTGGGTTAGAAATCTGAAGGATCAGCAATCGGATGTTAAGGCAGAATTATATTACTGTGTAAACACAAAGAAGGAAGCAGTTTATCTAAATGAGTTTAAAGAATTCGAGAAACAATCCGCAGGATTCAATATTTATCTAGTTTGTGCCGATCGGGAAGGTTTTTTAGATGCCCGTGATATTCCAGATCTCAAACAGAAAGCTGTTTACATCTGTGGCCCCAAAGAAATGAGGAAAAAATTGTCAAATGAATTCAGGCAGATGAATGTACCGGAGGAGAAGATTCATTACGAAGACTTTGATTTCTTTTAGATGATCAGGTATTCGATTGTTTCGTAGATTCTGTTATATCTACTATTCCTCTATGTTCAGGTTTTAAAAATTGATTAATTACTATGCAACAGGCTGTTAACTCAAATATATTTCGCATTGCCGCCCTCTTACTGGTGGGAGTATTGACAGTCTATATTATGGAAAAAGCCCAGCTGATATTGCTTCCCTTGGCTTGGGCGCTTTTTTTTGCCTTGCTTATTTTGCCGGTAACACAATGGCTGGAAAAGAAGAACGTTCCTCGTCCATTAGCCATAATCTCCGTGTTGATTATAGTAACTGGGTTTTTTGGTTTTGTGTTATATATCCTTGCATTTCAGATTGTTGGGTTATTGAGAGAGGCCCCTGCGGTTACCGGTAAGTTGAATGAGTGGATTTTGTCGCTCCAAACAATGGGTGAGGAAACCCTAGGTGTTACAAATGAAGCGATAGCACAACAGATCTCCAATTCCCTGTCTGATATGCTCAATACTTCATTAGTTGTGTTGCGAAATTCACTCTTTTCGGCATTTCAAACAATAACATTGATCAGTGTTATCCCCCTGTACATTTTCTTTATGCTTTATTACAGAAATCTCTTCTATGATGGATTTCTAGGATTGGCTAAGAATTACCGGATGAAAACTGTTGATATAATCAGCAAGGTAAATCGTGTAGTGCAGCAGTATATGACTGGACTCATGGCTGTAACTGTAATAATCGGAATAATATTTTATATAACGCTTGCACTATTGGGAATTAATTATGCTCTATTCTTTGCTGTATTATTAGCTGTTTTCAATTTGGTTCCTTATATCGGGGTATTTATCGCTTCTTTGGCTGTAATCTTATATACCATTGCTACCACTGATTCGGTGTTTTATCCTATTGCCGTGTTGTTTTCACTTTGGTTTATCCAGGTAGTAGAAAATAATTTAATCACTCCCTATATCCTCGGATCTCGGGTGAGATTAAATCCTATGGTAGCGCTCATTGCTATATTTGTTGGTGGAAGTATCTGGGGGGTATCTGGAATGATTTTATTCATTCCCCTTCTGGGAGTTTTAAAAGTTGTTTTTTATGAGTTTGACGAATTAAAACCTGTTGCTTTGCTCTTGGGGGATTATCGGACTCAACAGGATGCAACGGATGAAGATATCTCCTGAGAATGGAACAGTAATATGAACCGATAAGCCGTAGAAAATGTAAGTTCCACACTATACCCAATAGAATTATTGTGCAGTTCTCTACTGTTTTGAAGCAGATTCTTTTTCAGACTTTTCTACAATATTTGTCCATTTAGCATCCGGATTGATAAAATCCTCAGCAAGACCGCTCAAGCCCATATCGGCTCTCCTTTCTTCTCTCAACGTTTCAAGTAAGAGTTCAGCAATATCATGCTGTTCATGCGCTTTAGCATAGGCGATAGCAGTGCCATACCCCGCTATTTCATAATGGTTAATATGTTGAATGGCTGTAACCAACGCAGCATCACGAACTTCTGTATTTTTACAGCGTTCGGTTAGTTTAAGAGCTTCATCAATGATGCCTTTAATTCCATCACATGTTTCACCGGTCGGTTTTTCATCGAGCATGCTAAAGACTTCCTCAATTCTTTCCAATTGTCTTTTGGTTTCCCGGCGATGCATATGAATGATTTCGTCGAGTTCAAAGGAAGTGG
>JBEPXF010000393.1:0-2543 GCA_041642075.1 Fodinibius sp. | reverse complement strand
GGAAAAATATAAAAATATCAGTCAGAAACTGGCCAAAGCTAAAGGCGTTTCTGATGAAGAGGCACAGCGCCTGTCCCAAGAGGGAAAAGCTGTGGTATGGATAGACAGCGGACTGCATTCAACGGAATTAGCACACAGTCAGCACAATCCTGTGTTTGCCTATAATATGGCTACGGAAGAATCGGCAGAAATGCAGCAGATGCGGGATGAGGTTATCCTTTTGAATATGCCAATGATGAATCCGGATGGTCATAATATTGTGGTCGACTGGTATCGTCAGCAGAAAGATACCGAGTTTGCGCTGACCAATCCCCCGAAGGTGTACCATGAATATGTAGGGCATGACAATAACCGTGACTGGTACATGATGCTGCAAAATGAGAGTCAGGCCGTTTCCAAGATGCTTTACGAAGAATGGTTTCCGCAGATTGTTGTTAATCATCACCAGATGGGAGAAATGCCGCCTCGAATGTTTATCCCACCCTTTGCTAATCCCATAAATCCCAATATACCGGCAATGGCTGTACGGGGCACAAACCTAGTGGGGGAACACATGGCCAACCGTTTTGCCGGAGAAGGAAAGTCTGGAGTAATACAGGGAATTACCTTCAATATGTGGTGGAACGGAGGTATGCGAACGGTTCCCTATTTCCACAACATGGTTGGGATTTTGACCGAATCCACCCACAGATCTCCGGTACCCAAAGAATGGACCAAGGATGATATTCCTGAAAAGTTAGTGCGCGGTGGAAATGAGATACCGATGGATGAGTCCAGTATTTTCTATCCCGACCCATGGGAAGGAGGAACGGCCTCGATGCGACAGATGGTCGATTATCACCTGACCGCCTCAATGGGAGTGATGGATATCGCTGTAAAACGAAAGCAAGAATGGCTGTATAATATCTACCAGATGGGGCGAGATGCCATTGAGAAAGGTAGCGAAAAGAGTCCTTTTGCTTATGTTATTTCTCCGGATCAGTGGGATCGGGCCGAGGCCGTAAATCTATTAAAAGCCCTGGAAAAGGGTGGAATTGAAATCCATCAGGCGACTGCTGACTTTGAGTATAACGGAGAAACCTATCCCAAAAATAGCTATGTAATCTATAGTTCCCAGGCCTTTCGCCCATATTTGAAGGATCTCATGGAGCCCCAGTTTTATCCGGATCGGAGGTTATATCCCGACGGACCGCCGGAGCCTCCTTATGATATGGCCGGTTGGACACTACCCATCCAAATGGGAGTGGATGTTGAAAAAATTGAAGGTCATGTTGAAATAGATGCGAAAGCTGTTGAAGAAATTAATCCCTTCAATGGAAACGTGTATGATAGAAATAGTTCGGGCTATCTTATTCCTTCGAATTCTAATATGGGAATTGTAGCTGTCAATAACCTACTGAAGGAAGGACATGCAGTAGAACGGTTGACAGAGGAGGTATCTGTGGATGGTCGGACTTTTGAACCCGGAGCCTTCTATGTAGAAAACAACAATAATGCTGAGCAGGTATTACGTGATATTTCCAGAGAATATGGCATCGATTTATTTGGAGTAGATGACAGGCCAAATGTGCAAGGTATGGCAACAAAAGAGCCAAAAATTGGGATTTACCAATCCTGGACCGGTTCCATGGATGAGGGATGGACCCGATGGATTTTTGATAATTATGGTTTTGAATACGAACGGTTGAAAGACCAAGATATTCGAGGTGGAGAATTGCAAAACTTCGATATAATTATTCTGCCTTCCATGTCAGCTTCTCGTTTGTTAAATGGACATGAGCAGGGAACAATGCCCGAAAAATATGTTGGTGGCCTTGGTGTTGAAGGAACCTATCACTTAAAAAAATATGTGGAAGGGGGTGGAACTATTGTAGGATGGGAAGGGGCTACCGATTTCCTGATGAACCAGTTTGGATTGCCAGTAGAAGATGCTCTTGCCAACGTAGAGCAGGATGAGTTTTTTATTCCGGGATCGCTGATTAAGATAAAAACCGATAACGCTAATCCACAGGCATTCGGACTTGAAGAAGAGCATGCAGGCTTCTTCTTGCGAGAGAGTAAAGCGTTTTCAGTGGTAGAACCGGCCGAGGTTGAGGATAAGAAAGCTGAAGGTCCACCGGTTGAGGTATTTTCATGGTATGGCGATGAAGATATTTTGCTGAGCGGCTGGGCTTTGGGTGAAGAAGAGCATCTTGCCGGCAAACCTGCTACAGTGCGCGTTGGACTTGGTGAGGGAGAAGTTATATTGGTTGGATTTCGTCCACAGCTGCGTGCTCAGCCGCGGGCTACGTTTAAATTCCTGTTCAACCCAATATTAAATTCGGCAGTTGAAGATTTTTCTAAGGTGTCGGAATGGACACAGGAAAGTGAGTAGTCATGGCGATATCGAAAAAGGTTCTAGAACCACTGGTTCCCTCGTTTGGAGGGGCCGGTGGATTACCTTGGGAATGTGTCTAAGCTATTATTGTGGTGCAATGGTAAATAAATCTTACTGTTGGCTTCTTGAAATCTATAAGTACCGGTATCAGAAAAAGTCTTTTAAA
>JBEPXF010000392.1:0-2547 GCA_041642075.1 Fodinibius sp. | reverse complement strand
CTTCATTTCCATGATCCTGCAACAGGATATGACCCTGCGGCCATTGGCCGAATCCTTCCCACTTTTGGTATTTGCTATAGGCGACCAAAGCCTCAAATATTTGCGAGAAACGATCATATTCCACTACTTTCTGATTATTTAACCAGTGCTCTACATGTCCATCCTTAGATATGATCCGGGCTTTATTCCAGCTGCCCACCCCGTTAAAAGGTTTACCTCTGCCGGGAACGGACAGATTTTCAGCAGGAATAAGATCATATAGTGACCCGACCGTACGATTTCCTTCCACGCCCTGATCGGCATCGGGATGACGCTGATCATCCAGGATTTGAAATTCGGTGCCAATGGCCGATCCGGAACTTTCCAGATCAAGATTCACAAAATACTTGATACCGCTATTGGCTCCTTCTGTGATTTTAAACTCCAGCTCCAGTTCAAAATCGCTATACTGTTTGGTGGTTACGATATCACCGGGTCCGGTGGCTTCGCCTCCATCCGTAGCTTCAATTGTAAGCACACCCTCATTAATCGTCCAGCCGCTTTCGGGAAAATGATCAAGGTTTGCCCCGCGCCAGCCTTCCGAAGTTTGACCATCCCAAAGGAGCCGCCAGCCCTTACGTTTTTCCCATTGGGTCAGCTCGTTTTTTAAATAACTCACTTCTTCCACCTGTGGATCTGGTGTTGTGCGGTGTTCCTCAACATCTTCCGTAAGGATACGAATATCACGCCATTTTACCTGGGCTCCTTCCATCATCCAGTCATTTATTGAATGTACCTGCAGACCAATAAATCCTTCGGGTGTCATGTCATCTGCTAATCGGGCTGTTTGTATCCCGTTAATCCACGTGTTAATGCTGGACCCTACGGCCTCTACCCGAACCGTATTCCATTGTCCAAGCTGCAGGGCTTTTTGTCCCTTTTCATTCGTTGATAAAGGATAGAGCCATCCTCTTCTGGCTTCGTCATAGATGCCCCCACTCCATGCACGATCAGAGGGGTCTAACTCTACCTGATAACCGTGAACACGGCCGTCCTGGTAATCAGGTTTGCTGTGGCTGCGAATCTGAACACCACTGTTAAGTTGTGTATCCATATATACTTCAAATTCTAGTATAAAGTCACCATACTCCTCTTCGGTAACCAAAAAAGAGTTGGGAGTACTGGGAACCGCTTCGCCAACAATGGCTCCTTCCTCCACAAAATATTCCGCTTCTCCTCCCTTTTGAGTCCACCCATCAAGGTCTTCACCATTAAAAAGCTCTTGCCAGTTATCCTGTGCCTGTAAGGGGACAGTTACCAACAAAAGTAATCCCAAGATTTGCAAAACCCTTATCTTTAAAAATCGAATCATTTTATTCCCTTTATTTTTATGCTATTAATTAGTCACAACTATGATACAAATAATGAAAGATTTTATCGATTTCAATTTTATTTTCCATTTATTTTCTCAGATTAGGCTCCCAATCGCCAAAAAGAGCCAGAACTAATGGAATAATAAAACAGCCTTGTTCTATATCCATAATCATCAGTTTTCATTTATAACATTCTCTGATACTTCTTCCCCAAACTTCACTTGCTCTAGAGTCATATTGCCGATAGAAACAGCGCCGGTATATTCTCCTTCAAGCAGAAGTTCTGCTCCCTCTGCATTATCTTCAAGCGTAACATCATCAAGGGTAAGTTCATAGGTGTCATCAACTATCATTGCGCGGTTTTCGGAGCTGATATCCACATTTTTCATCGTGAGATTCTTAACACGGGTAATTCGCGCGCCTTCTTCGGCATTAGTGACGCTAATATCCTGCAGGGTAATATTTTCCAGCCATTTTTCCGGCAAACCCATTAACACTATGGGTTCCGGCACTCCGTCAATCTGGATGTTGCGAATATCAATATTTCGGATAAGCGGTGATGGTCCTGTTAACCCCGGACCGGAGTAATAGGTATTAAAATTGATCGCCTGGCTGTCGATATCTTTCATTTCAATATCGCGGATATAAATATTCTCAATCATATTTCCTCGTCCCCGCTCGGTCTTAAAACGGATGCCCCGGTCGGAACCTTCAAAATAGGCATCATGCACATACACATTATTGATTCCGCCGGAGGTTTCGCTTCCGAATACAATTCCGCCACTGCCGGTACGTACATTACGTGCCTCGAAATTTCGGACCACAATATTCTGAGTTGGAATATCCAGCTTTAAGGCCTCTTCGTTAACTCCGGATTTCAATACAACAGCGTCGTCTCCGGTTTAGAAGTGGTTATACTCTACCAACACATCACTGGCAGAATCCAGTACCACGCCATCCCCATTGGGCGCTCGCAAACTATTTACGGTGACATCCCGGACAATGGCCCTGTTACTGTAGACTAAATGGACATTCCACATGGGAGAATCCTTCAGGGTAATTCCTTCCACCAGGATATTCTCTGACTTCCAGAAAATCATAAAATTGGGACGCATGCCTTCCAGGCCCGCCCCCTTTCCATAAGCGCGGCGCGACAGGGGAACGTCGGTAACTTCCGTACGCTCGCCAAAATCTT
>JBEPXF010000391.1:0-2550 GCA_041642075.1 Fodinibius sp. | reverse complement strand
AAAAGATAGCGCACAGAGAACTGATACTGCATATTGAGGCGATCGTCACGGGGTCGGCTATTCCAGTTAATATTAAAATCACCGTAGCCAAATCGTCCGTAATTGTACTTTTTATTCCATACCACGGCCGCTCCCAGCATAATATCGTAGATACGATAATTTGCGTCCAAACCAATATTCACATCCACCCGGTGGCGATACATATCCCCGTACCATCCGGTTTGGTACCAGCGCTGATAATATTCATAATGCAAATGATTGTTATCTACCATTCGCTGCACAAAAAAACCTATCCTGCCCTTTTTAAAATACGACTCGACCCCGATATACTGGCTGCTTGATCCCGGTCCGATTGCCGCACCCAATACCTGTCCTTGGTGTGTATGTCCCTGCTTTACGCTTTTATGGGAGTAAAGATACGTTTGCGGACGAATATCATCCAGACGGGTGGACATCAATGAATTAATTTCTGCATTTACTTTTACAAAGTTGAGCCAGTTATAACCACTTTTAAGAATCTTTTGAGCTCCTATGGTATAGGCCCGGCCGTGTTGAGGCTCCATCAAGAAGTCCCGAAAATTCCAGTTATGTGAATCTTTCATATACTCTGCATATACCTCGGCACTACTCTCAGGAAATACCCAGCGAAAGTAGACCGAAGACAGTGGATTGATCTCCTCATAATGACTGGCATCACGAGGAGCACGCAATGCTTTCTCATCCGGATTAGGAAATGGCTGAAAAATTGCAAAATAATCTCCTGCGGTCATTCCCCCTTTCGGGATATACTGCTGGATAATACGGCTGGTACCAATATGGAAATTGGGCAAAAATGATGGGGAATAGACGATATTTAACCCATTCATAAATCGCCGACGAAGAAACTTCTCCGAGTCTTGGTGAGGGCGGGTTGCAAAGGACTCTTCCAAATCATAATATTTAGAATCCTGCGGCCATCCCCAGACCCAACGAAACTGTATATCACCAATATTATAGGGTAACTCAAAAGGTTCCCGGTTGCCCAGAAACGCATGGGGAACCCCACCTGCATTATTACTTAAAGTTAACGCATACTGTACCCCGGGACCCCACCAGAGCGGCTCGCTACTCAGTCCAATCTCCATATTATACCCATGGAAACGAACTGACGAATGTCCCCAGTCAATAGTAGTGAAGCTATCGGGACCAAAGCGGAAAGGGCGATCTATGCGCTCAGCAAGTGTATCTTCCGGCAGCGTTCCCTGTGCCACATAACGAATATTTCCATCCCTGTCGCGTGGGATAAACCGGGGCACCTCAAAATCTTCATTCTCCTGGCGTATAACCTGGGGGTGGATACTAATATCCAAAAAATCAGAATTAATATAAAAACCTCCCTTAAATTCCGTGTTCATTCCCCGTCCATACCAAGCCGCACCATTATTTTCTCCATAAGGTAGTTTATGGTTATAGGTTCCCTGTATCTCCGGCTCATAAAATCCAAGGGTGAAATCACCTGTAAGCGATATCTCGGGTGAGACGGATATATCAGTCCACCAAGAATTTTTCGATTCTACATTCTCAAAAACCTGCCGATAGCTTTTTCGGCTAATCGGTCTATTGCTAAAGGGTAACTCGGCGGTAGAATCTGAAAATAGCTGTATCAACCTAATTTTCTCTTCCTGAAGGTCTCTTACCGGAATTGTTTGTGCACTTAGCGTTGCGGGTTGCATAGCAATTCCAACCAGCAAAACCAATAGCCCGCTTGTTATAAAACCCGATATTTTTTTCATTAAAATTTTTCGTGGCATATTTGTCATCTTATAAAAACCAACTAACATACTTGCTCATAAATAATCATTCTCTTTACTCCACCCCTTCTAATTAAAACAGGTACCGGGCAGAGAGCTGTAGATGGATATTAACTTTATCGTGTTCTCCAACCGTATCAAAACTTATATCCGAATTGCCATAACCATATCTACCATAGTTATAATTTTTATTCCAAATGAATTTTGCATTAAATAGGAGCGGCCCCGTTTTATATGCTCCCTTAAGTCCTATATTCAGGTTTATCCGGTGGCGATAAATATCAGAAGTAGCCGGGTTCGGAGAATTAGTATCATAATATTCATAATGGAAGAAGTCATTATCCTCTACCCGTTGGACAAAGAGCCCCAGCATTCCATCTCCCCAAAAACCTTCGGCCCCTAAATACTGGCTACCCGAACCGGGGCCCACAGCCGCACCTAATACTTCTCCCCCGTTGGTATGTCCCTGTACGATTCTGGAATGCCGATAATAATAGGTTTGAGGACGTACATCATCAATACGATTGGGTACCAGGGAATTAATCTCAGCATTAATTTTTACAAAATCGATGCGATCACCCTCTACGATCTTCTGAATTCCAATGGTATAGGCTCGATCGTGATCCGGCTGCATGAGAAAGTCCCGAAGATCCCAGCTGTGATCTTCCCGAAAATATTCTCCATACAGCTCCGCATTACTTTCCGGAAAAGCCCATCGGAAATAAACCGAAGCAAGCTGGTTTTTAGAGTCATTTCGCCC
>JBEPXF010000390.1:0-2562 GCA_041642075.1 Fodinibius sp. | reverse complement strand
TGAAATATTCCCCATCTCTTTCTGCCAAGTTAACAAAATGTGTCTGTAAGTATCGATTTCTTTTTAAAAAAATGTCGAATGGAGTTAAAATTCTTTTCGTTTTCACCTTACTTAAATTAACGATCTGAACCTTATCTTCCTGTGGTTGAGCATCATGTACTTTACCGGATAATAAAAATAATGCTATAACAAAGTATTATATAGTCTATGCTTTCAACTCTTATTGATACCTAACCAATTAATAACACCTTTAAAAACAGTTATCCCTATCCAAGAGTATAATTGTCTTTTCCACCATTATATTTTATATCCTACTTATATTATATAATCATTCTTCCTTTGCCCCCTTGATAGAGAAAGAAAAAAGTTGAACATTACAACAAAATAAGGAGGGATTTAAATTAAACGGAAAAAGACATTACACTGCAAAAATATAAACTTGATGTTTTTCGAGAAGTAATTAAATAAATCTAATCAATCGTTACCTCTTATCAGGTTCTACCTGAACGCATTTCATAATATTGTTATCTATGGATGAAGAATACTGTAATTATAAAATATTGCTGATCGAAGATGATCAAAAAGATCAATCCAGGCTAGAGAGTAAGCTAAGTAAATTGGAAATTGATGCTCAACTTCAATGTGTAGAGCAAGAATCTTTATTAGTTCAGGTACTGCAGGAGGATATTCCGGATCTTATTTTGTGTAATTATGACCTTTCCGCTTTTCTCGGAACAAAAGCGTTGTCCATTGTTAGAAAAAGTCATCCTGACCTGCCATTTATTTTTATCTCAAATGGGACTTCCGAAGAAAAAGTAGCTGAGGCGATTCGACAGGGGGCGACAGACTTTGCAATAAAAAGTCGGCCCAAACAATTACTGCAGGCGATCCGGAAAGCTCTCGGGAAGCAAGAAGGCGGGCAGCCTCATCATCATTCCATCCACTTTAAAACCCTGGTAAAATCGATAGACGGAATCGTATGGGAAGCGGAAGCCGATACTTTTGAATTCACCTACATAAGTCCACAAGTAAAAGAAATTTTGGGCTATACGCCCGATGAATGGCTTTCTGAGGAGAATTTCTGGCAAAACCATATTCATCCCGAAGATCGGGAACGAGCCGTTAATTATTGTCATCATAAATCTAAGCGAGGTGAAAATCACCAGTTTGAATACCGTATGCTAACAGCAGAAGGTGATGTGATGTGGATTCGGGATCTGGTTACTGTAATAAAGGATGAAGAGGGAGAGCCTGTCCTTCTGCGGGGCTTCATGTTCGACATAACTACGAGTCAGCATACGGCAAAACTACAGGAACTTGAAAATGAGGTTCTTGCACTCAACTCTACGCCCAACAATGATTTGACAGATATTTTATCCTATTATGTAGATGGGATAGAAGCACTCCATCCCCATATGATTCCCTCTATACTAAAAGTAGAGGAAGGGAAAGTCTATCACTGGGTGGCATCCGATCGGCTCCCTAATCGATATATTGAAGATATTGAAGGAGAAGCCATTGGACCTGAGGCCGGCTCATGTGGAGCAGCGGCCTATACCAAAAAAATGGTGACAGCATCCGATATAACAACGGATCCCCGATGGAAAGAATATAAACATATTGCTTTGCGGGATAACCTGAGGGCCTGCTGGTCTCAGCCGATACTGGATAATTCGGGCGAAGTAATCGCTACCTTTGCCCTATACTATGAAGAACCGAAAGAACCCTCTGAGCTTGAAAAAAAGCTTATTGAAAGGGCCAGGAATATTTTAGAGATCATCATTACACACAAAAAGAATGAAGAAGAGATCCGGAAACTTAGCCGTAAAAACGAACTTATCCTCGAATCCGCTGGTGAAGGTATTTATGGGATAGATTCTAAAGGTCACTGCACTTTTATCAACAAGGCAGCTTCGCAGATGCTCGGTTATAAGCAGCAGGAGTGCATGGGAGAGAACATGCATGAATTGATCCACAGCCGGCATGAGGATGGATCCCCCTATCCCAAATCGGAATGTCCCATTTTTATTTCCAAAAATGAACAGGAAAGTTGTGAAGTTGATGATGAAGTCTTTTGGAGAGCTGATGGTTCCTGTTTGAATGTTCGGTATTCTTCCTATCCCATGATTGGAGATGGAGAAATCAAGGGGGCTGTGGTTACCTTCACTGACATTAGTGAAGAAATCCAGCAGAAGCAGAGGTTGCAAGAAAGCCTGGAGCGTTATCATTATGTGACAAAAGCGACGGACGATACTATTTATGACTGGGATATACTTACTGATGAGTTGTACTGGGACCCAGGATTTAAATCCACTTTCATCTACGATGAAAAAAAGGAAAAATATACGATTCATGACTGGGGTGAGAATGTCCACCCTGATGATATAGAGGAAACACAGCAAGATCTGAACGAAACCTTAAATGATCCCAGCCAGTCGCAATGGGAGGCTGAATACCGATTTGCCCAGAAGGATGGTACCTATGCCACCGTGTATGAACGCGGCTTTGTTATCAGGAATGATGAGGGGGAAGCCATACGGATGATAGGATCACTTCAGGATA
>JBEPXF010000389.1:0-2573 GCA_041642075.1 Fodinibius sp. | reverse complement strand
CCCCCGGAATGGTCCAGTTTAACCTCTTCACTTCCCTGAATCTCCTGCCACTGATCATACCGATGCTGAGTATAAAAATAAGAATCTGGTTCAAATTTAAAATCCTTTTGTCGCGCATACTCTATCGCTTCCTCCCCTGCAATCATTACAAAGGGAGTATTTGAAGGACATCATAGGCCACTAAAACCGGATTTCTCACTCCCCGCAGACCGGCCACAGCCCCCGCTTTAAGAGTCTTTCCATCCATAATGGCCGCATCCATTTCATGCTGTCCATTTGCCGTAAATACCGATCCTTTTCCTGCATTAAACAGGTTACTATCTTCCAGAACAGTTACCACTTTACACACGCATTCCGTGGCTGAGTTGCCATCTATCAACATTTCAAACCCCACGTCTAAAGCGTTATTCAGAGCTTTTAGATATTGTTTCTTCAACTCAGGTTTGTTGGTACTGGAAGCGATCGTTCCCGAACCACCGTGAATAGCTATTGCAGGTAATTTCATGAAGTTTTAATTAGTAGGTTTTTACTTTTGGACAATCTATAATGAATACTATTCTCAAATGCCTGTCAATATTTATTTTAAGTAAAGCAGAAGAATCGATAAAACAAACACTAAGAAAATATACAGGTCATACTATCCCTAGGTTAACGGAATTAACCCAAATGGTTCAGAAATCCTGATAGCTCTTGAATATATACTCTGAATCGTCTCCTATATATCGATGTATAAATACATTCAAGTCTGTTCCTGTAAGCTGCAGGAAATAAATCCAATCACAATAAAACAAGCCTGAATTATAATTTAATAGAAGGAATGGTGGTGAGTGTAGCTGAAATCCTTCTCGTAGATATGGATATCAACTCCCTAATATTTTTTAAAAAAATATTCATACATCAGTTGGTTCTCATCACTAAGCCCCTTTTACACAATAAAACAGCATGAAGGTACACTATATATAAAATCCTTGCTTCCCTATAATCGATATTGATATGCCAATCCAAAGTAGAAGATATGTGCTAATCTACCAGGCTGTGTTATATGCTTTTTTGTATCCCAATCCATGAAATGATCCACGAGCATTCTGCAGACCACGACCAGTTAGGGCAGGTACTGACTAGGGAATTGTTAGTACTAAAAAATGTCATTCATCAATTAGAACTTGCCGCAGAATTGCTTCAGTCAATCAATAAATCTGTGACATTTGTAATACTTTTTTAGAAGTATGTAACGCTTATCCGTTTAATAGTGATGATCTTGAAAATAATTAGGAGTTATCAATTAATCTCAGTTTTAAACAAAATCAATACAAATACTGCAGATTAAAATTCTTAGTGATCAGCACAATCTACACTAAGAAATAGGTATGTCATAGGTAAAAGATACTAGTATAAATAGTAAAAACGGTAACAGGATCTAAAACCTATCCCAACTAGACATCGAAAGAGCAGTATAGTATTTATTATTAGAAGCATTTTATGAAAAAAATCATTTTTATACTATTAATTACTTTGGCAATTGCATCCTGTGATCTTTTGTTTAATCAAAATTCTGATTCATTTACTCCTGTTAACGATATTTCGATTTCAGCCATTGAAACAACTCCATTTATAAAACAGGGAGAAATAGTAACCGTTGGTATTACCCTTACGAATTCTGGGACAAGTACGGTAGATGAGGAATTTGAAATATCACTTAGTAATCAAAGCGAAGGAGTTACCATTGGTAACCAGTCCCTGGCTTCCAGTCTCGCACCAAAAGATTCTATTAAAGTCAATTATAGTTGGGATACCGGGAATATTTCCACAGGAACACAGACTCTTGTTGCAAAACATACTTTTAAGGATGATAATGCGGCCAATGATTCCCTGAAATCGACTGTTATAGTGAGTAAAGCGGATAGCTCTGACATTGCGGTTTCTGAAATCAAACTCCCGAATACGATCGTAAAAGGCAACGTGGTTGACGTTGAAGTAGATGTGAAAAATATGGGCGGTAAGGACATAGAGGAAACCATTGTTATTGCGTTAAATGACGCCACCGACGGGACGACTATCGGTACCCAGCAAATAGAGGGCGGATTCCCGACAGGAGATTCGACCACCGTTACCTATAGTTGGGACACCCAGGAGGCTTCCATAGGAGAGCACGAACTTTCGGCCAGCCACGATTTCGAGGATGAGAATACCTCCAATGATGCCCGTTCGACCAATGTTACCATTACTGAAGCCGCCGTCACCGACCTCGCCGTCAGCGCCATTGATGCCCCAGCGGAAGCTACGCAGGGTACCGATGCAGAGGTGTCGGTCACCGTGGAGAACCTGGGGAATCTCGATACCTCCGAGGACGTTACCGTCACCCTTCGCGACCAGACCGATGGCCAGCAAATTGCCAGCCAATCCATCAGCGGGCTCGAGGCCGAGGATTCGACCGTACTTACCTTTACCTGGGATACCGAGGAGGCCAGCGTAGGAGAGCACACCCTGCAGGCCTCTCACAATTTCGAGGACGAAAATACCGGCAATGATTCCCGGTCCACTGAGATTAAAATTACTGAAGCACCCGTTACCGA
>JBEPXF010000388.1:0-2584 GCA_041642075.1 Fodinibius sp. | reverse complement strand
TATTGGGCAACATTGATGTCCATCTTTTCAATGGATTCTTTTCGGATTTCAGCCCTGACGAATCTATCGGAGCCGACTATATTTTCCATGATGCTTTCTCACCCGATACCAATCCCGACCTCTGGATCGGAAAGGTTTTTGAAACGCTAATCCGGCACAGCCATCTGGAGGTCATTCTTTCAACTTACTGTGCCGCATCCAAGGTACAAGGAGCCATGGCATGGGCGGGTTGGAAGGTTGCAAAAGCGCAGGGTGCCCTGGGCAAACGCGAAATGATTGTAGCATCGCTGAGTGAGGAGCCTCTTTCCCACCTGGAGCGAATTAACGAACAACGGTTAGCCCGCCGATATGAAGAGGAAGATTTTTAACACCCAACTCTACCGATCCTGCTCGTTTTCCTGGAATCTGCGCAATAGCTGACCCAAAAACTTATCGCCGTACACTTTGTTGATATGATCCATATCGGCCAGGATAACAAGGCGCTCCTTGCTGCGGGAAAACGCTACGTTTAACAGCCGTGGGACGGCCAGACCGTTTTTCTCCTCATCAAAGGGACGCACCGAATAATGGCGCCGGTGCCTGTATCTCCCTTCCCCGCTCATTACGGTATCAAATATGATCACATCCTTTTCCCGCCCCTGAAAGGTGTGGATGGTCCCCACCTCTATGGCATCATAACCTTGCTGATACAGTTCGCGACGGATATCGTAGACTGTACTCCGGAAAGGAACGATGATTCCAATCTCCTCAATAGGTACGTTATTTTTGAGCACCAGTCGTTTTAAAATCCGAACCAGCATGGCGCTGTGTACTTCATTAACAGGACTAAAGCCGCGCCCCTCATCCTTTTGCGTTAGCTCCGGACCGTACTTCCGAGTGTCAATGACATTTACGGTAGGATTACTGCTCTCTTGCTGCCTCAGCATCGGATCGGCATCCTGATTCACTTCAGCCGTCTTTAGCCGTCCCTCATAAAATACCGTACTTAAAACCTCCGCCAGATCTTCATTCAACCGGTATTGGGTATCGTAGAAGGTCGTTAGGGGACGGTTTTTATCGTGCCAGGCAAACAGATCTTCGGTTTGGTCGGCATCCGAGACAAAGGTAAAGATATCCTCTTCCAGAAATTCCCGCGACTGCTTATCATCGGTTACCGCGATAGGAGGAAGCTGCATAGGATCTCCCACTACCACAATATGAGATTTTGCTTTGGCTGCTAACACCATCAGGTAGGGAAGGTTAGCCATAGAGGCCTCATCAATGACCACCGCATCAAACTCCTGCCCGTCCAATAGTTCAGAAGTACACACTTTTGCCAGCGTTGAGGCTACCAGCTGCTTTTTTTCGAGCTCTATGCGTTCATTAACGGTAACCAGTCGATCGATCTCTTCCTCCACGGCGGCCTCTCCACCATGCTCATCAAGCCGTTCTCCGAGCCGGGCAATTTCCTTATCCAGCTCCTCCGGAACTGTCTCTCCATGCTCCATCAGGTTATCAATTTCCTTCTGGAGTTTCTGATATTTTCCCAGAAGATTAGAAAGTTCCGCTGCTTTTTGTTCCTGTTTCTTGGACTTTTTCTCCAAGTGACGATCAAAAAGTACCTGCTCCAGATGGTCGCTTTCCAGCGCCATCTCTCCGAAACGAGTCACTTCCTGTTGGAGATGTTCTTTCTCCACAGACATCAGGGCCTGAAGCGTGCTGAGCAAACCTACATCCACAGCCCGGTTGGTATTGGCGGCAAAAAGCACCCGCTTCCCTTTAACCAGATAATTAGCAATGATAAAACCCAGCGTGGAGGTTTTTCCCGTACCTGGCGGTCCCCATACATACAGCACTTCATTCTGTAATGCTTTCAGAAGCGATTCGTGTTGAGACTCATTACGACGGCTGTCATCCAATACCCTGGTTTTATCATCATCCGTATGATGCTCCTCTTTGTCGGGAAAGAAAAGGCGCTCCAATCGCTGGCGTTCGTCCCGGCTGTGTTTATCCAATAGCTTGTCAAGCTCCATGCGAAGCTTTCGGAGCACAAAATCATTCTCCCATTCCAGGCTTACTTTCGGAAGGGTATCCCCAAAATTATGGGGAAAATGCAGTACTGCTTTTTCATCGGAAATTTTCACCGGATAGAGCTCAAACTCCTCGTCATATCCTTCTATTTCGGCGCGAATGACTTCCGCAAACCGCAGCGAGGTGTTTTTTGATTCGAATTCGTAATGAAAAACTCCCGGCGGGTGATGCTCCGAACGGACTCCCTCAAACAGTACATCCCGGGCAGGTTTCTCCTGTACCGCCTCAATTTCAGCATTGATCGCTTCCAATGCTCGCTTGATGAGTTTTTTTATGCGCTTATCAGACAATCAGTTGTTGGTTAAAAGTTGAAGGTTACAGGTTTGCTTCGTCATGCAGACAATAATAATTCCTAATTTTTAATTCTCAATTCCTAATTCTTAATTCCTAATTCTCAATTCCTAATTCTTAATTCCTTATTGATCCCATAACTCCGCTCGTATGGTTTCCGCACTTTTTTCAGAGATACGATACTCCAGTTTTATTCGCTTTCGCTCGGGAATCTTCTGTTCAA
>JBEPXF010000387.1:0-2604 GCA_041642075.1 Fodinibius sp. | reverse complement strand
GTCCGATTTTATTTTAGACAGGCGGCCCTGTACCTGCCAGCCATTATCCATAAGCCCGGAACCGAACATGACATTAGCCTTACGGGTATTGAACGAGCCGACAGAAGTATTGACCTCTCCATACGGATCGGGACGCATCTGGGTGGTCTGTATATCCATAGTTGCCCCGAAAGCTGCTGCTCCATTGGTAGATGTTCCCACTCCCCGCTGCACCTGAATATTCTCTACAGATGAAGCCAGATCGGGCATATTCACCCACCAAACACCGTGCGATTCAGCGTCATTGACCGGTATTCCATTGATTGTAACGTTAATACGCCGCTGATCAACCCCCCGAATACGCAAGCCCGTATATCCGATACCGGCCCCGGCATCCGAAGTAGTCGTTACGGAAGTCATCCCACTGAGCATATATGGCATATCCTTCCCCAGGTTAGAAGATTCAATTTCAGTACGCTCCAGGTTTTGATAAGCCATTGGTGAGGACTCATCTACCCTTAAAGCCTGTACAAAAACCTGGTTGCTCATAATGGTTTCAGGTATCATCAGGATAACAAGCGGTGTATCCCGTTCTGCAGTATCTATCGTCTTGTCTTTGTAGCCTACATAAGTAACCGTAATTTTTGTGGATCCCTCCTCCGATAATGTCAGAGAAAAAGTACCGTCTGCTTCAGTCGAGACGCCATTTGAGGTATTAACCTGGAGAAGATTAGCTCCTACCAGCGGTTCTCCAGTATGGGCATCGGTTACGGTTCCGGTAATGGTTTGTTGAGCTGCGACTGATGTACTTATCGCAGTAAATAGGCACAGAAAAGCTGCGCGTAATAATTGTTTGGAAAACATAAGTTCCTCCGTCTTATAGATTTATAAGAGCGGGAGATGAACTTGCAAGAAATGCTGATTGAAGGTAGCGATAACGCCACCGGGTTTCCCTACGCCGGTGTTATCCGGGTCAGGTTCTCAGGGTATGATCTCAGCCTGCTTTTGCAAGCACCCCCAACCATGGGTTGTGTTTTAATTTGCTCTAAAGATAACGGCTAATAAAATGATCTTCAAAAGAAATGATTTCTTTTTTCCTACCGGATATCTCCTAACCCAGCCATCCCTCCCGATCGAGACTTCGATACTGAATAGCCTCTGCTATATGATTCGATCGAATATTTTCAGACTGTTCAAGGTCAGCGATGGTTCTGGATACTTTCAGGATACGATCATAGGCCCGGGCGGAAAGACCCAGGGCCGTCATCGCTTTTTTGAGCATCTGTTTTCCGGCCGTATCGAGCGCACAAATTTTGCGTGACATCTTGGTATTCATCTGGGCATTACAATAAATCCCTTCTATTCCCATAAATCTCCGGGTTTGTACTTCCCGTGCCTCAATAACGCGTTTCCGAATAGCAGCAGAAGGTTCACCTTTGGCCTTGGATGATAATTCTTCGTAACTCACTTTTTGAACTTCAATATGCAGATCTATTCGGTCAAGTAGCGGACCACTAATTTTACTCAGGTACCGCTGCATCTGGGCGGGCGTTGAACCAGAGGGATCTGTGGGATCATACCAGTCGCCCGTAGGCGAAGGATTCATTGAAGCCACCAACATAATACGACTGGGATAACTAACACTCATTCGCGCTCTTGAGATACTTACCGATCCATCTTCCAGCGGTTGACGCATCACTTCCAGTGCACTTCGCTTGAATTCCGGCAGCTCATCCAAAAATAATACCCCATTATGAGCCATGGATATCTCTCCGGGCATTGGGATGCTCCCACCACCCACGAGGGCGACATCCGAAACCGTATGATGTGGAGAACGGAATGGACGCGCAGTAACCAGGGCCTCTCCCCCGGGCAATAGGCCGGCCACGGAATGAATTTTCGTAGTTTCCAAGGCCTCATCGAGTGTTAAAGGTGGCAAGATCGCGGGTAAACGCCGCGCCATCATGGTCTTACCCGATCCCGGCGGACCGACCATAATTACATTATGACCCCCTGCAGCCGCTACTTCCAATGCCCGCTTAACATTTTCCTGTCCCCTTACATCGCTGAAATCCAATATTTCCTGCTCCCCATTGCGGCTGAACATCGCCTTAACATCAACATCCAGCGGGTGGTGGCTTCCCTCACCTTTCAACCACTCCATTACATCCGACAGATACTCAAATGCATGAACATTAATTCCATCTACTACCGCTGCTTCGGGGCCGTTTTCGGAAGGAACCACCATGTGTTTGAGACCCTTTTTCCGGGCCTGCACCGCCATGGGGAGCACACCCTTAATAGGACGCAGTTTGCCATCCAGTGCCAGCTCTCCCAAAACCAGTGTTTGCTCAAGACGGTCCGTCTCAATTTGTCCTGACACATGCAGCAGGGTTAAAGCAATAGGTAAATCAAATGCACTGCCTTCCTTGGGCAGATCGGCCGGAGCCAGGTTCACCGTTATCCGTCCCCCGGGAAAACTCGCACCCGAATTTTTTAGTGCAGCCTCAATGCGGTCGCTTGACTCGCTCACCGCCCGATCTGGTAGACCCACCAAAAAATATTTGGGCATCCCTCCCGTTCTATTGACTTCAACTTCAATTAACCTAGCATCCACCCCAATAG
>JBEPXF010000386.1:0-2629 GCA_041642075.1 Fodinibius sp. | reverse complement strand
AGAAGAGCGCCGGCTGGCTTTCTCTACTTTAACAACTGCTTATGGGGGTAGCCGAATGACGGCCATTCTGAATGAGCAAAATAAAAATAAAGCGGTATTGGAAATTAATCTCGATCTTCTTTTTGACGAAAGAAGTCGCAATGCCACGGTATATTCGGATGGGGGAGCTCATTTGTTTGACCTGTCTGATTTTTTTGAGCTTAGCACGCATTTAAAGCCGTCTGAACTTCCAGAGCAGTTAGTGAAAGTTATTGAGGAATATGGAACATAAAAGTCTGTGAATACAGTTTTATCCCCTCTGAATTTCTCGTAAATTTCAGACTCATTTTTCATAAAATTATTAGACCATTATGCATCATCTACACCGCAAAAAATTATTTTCGTTATTTGATGAAGAGAACGCCATTGTGTATATGAAAGGTGCTGAATTAATGTATCGTTACGATACGGATTATGAGTTCGCTTTTCGACAGGAGTCCAACTTTTGGTATCTGACCGGTGTAGATGAAGCTGATTTTCATCTTATTTTAGACCTCGATACCCAGGAATATCATCTGTTCGTTCCTAATCGTGATGCACAGTATGCTGTATGGCACGGAATTGTGAAGACCAAAGAACAATATCAGTCGGAGTATGAGCCCGACTATCTTCACTACGACAGTAAATTACCCCAAGTATTAAAAGAGTTGGATGCTGAAAAAATTTATTGCCTGGATGAAGAACAGGCCGAATTTATTGAAGAATTTGACCGCGAAGTACCCATTGATTTAGAGGCCCTGCCCGATGCACTTACTCATTGCCGGGTGTTTAAAACTGATTGGGAACTTGACCAAATG
Organism: Fodinibius sp.; assembly: GCA_041642075.1. GTDB lineage: Bacteria > Bacteroidota > Rhodothermia > Balneolales > Balneolaceae > Fodinibius. The sequence goes on along the minus strand of JBEPXF010000386.1, from coordinate 1,793 downwards.
CGGGAAGCGGCACGGGTAAACAATATTGCACATCGTGGCGTTTTGGAAGCGTTAGAGCCCGGTAAATACGAATATGAAATGAAAGCCGTATTCGATTATCATCAGATTGCCAATGGCCTGCTGCAGGATGCCTACAATGGAATCTTCGCTGCTGGAAAAAATAGCGCTATTTTACATTATGTAGAGAACAGTCGTGAAATCAAAGATGAGGACCTGTTTCTTATCGATGCCGGATACGAATGTAAAGGTTATGCATCCGATTTTACCCGTACTTATCCGGCAAATGGTAAATTTAATGCTGAACAGGCAGAGATTTATGAGGCCGTGCTGGAAGCTCAAAAGCAGGTGATTGAGGCAGCTGAACCTGATGTGAAGATGGAAGATCTTCATGTTTTATCGGCTCAGGTAATGATGCAGGGACTTAAAGACGCCGATGTTGTTAACGGAAGTATTGATGATTTAATGGAAAACGATGTATTTGCCCTGTTTTTCCCGCACGGACTGGGACATTTCCTTGGACTCGACACGCATGATGTGGGCGGTTATCCTAAAGGTGTTGAGCGTATTGAACGGCCGGGAATCAAATACCTGCGAATGCGCCGGACCCTCCAACCCAGCATGGTGCTAACTATTGAACCCGGACTGTATTTTGTTCCGGCACTATTAGAACCTGCTCTGGAAGATGAAAAAACGTCCAAATTTTTGAATGCATCTAAGCTTCAAGATATGATGGACTTTGGCGGGATACGTATTGAAGATAACCTTATTATTACCGATGATGGTTTTGAAAACATGACGGATGTTCCCAAGGAACGAGCCGAAATAGAAAAAGTGATGGCTGAATAAAAGTAAAGTCGGTTTATTGAGATAATTTAATTCTCTTTTTTTCTTATTAGGATAAGAGAAGAATAGAAGCCGAAGACAATGAGGTGGAATCGCCTTATTCATCAAAACTGTCGGGAAGATCATTTTCGTATAGAACAATGTCGCCGGCTTCAGTGTATTCCTGCATTAGCTTGTTGGCAGCGGAGAGACTTTCTGCAACCCGCACTTTCTCCATATCAAAGCAGGTAGAGCGTATCCCTTGGCGGATGGGGCGACTTTGTTCTTCGCCCACGAGGATAACCAAATCCAGGTTTGCGTCTCCTATCTGCTGACCAAACTCATAGTTTTTTTCTTCCTGGATTTCTCCCAGTTCAATCATGCCCGGAGTTATAATAATACGCCGTCCATCCTCAAACTGAGCAAGTATTTCTACCGCATTTTTTGCTCCAACAGGATTGGAGTTAAAGGCATCGTCAATGATGGTAAGGGTGCCCTGATGTTTGAGTTCCAACCGGTGTTCAACAGGTTTCATGCGTTTTGCTGCCAAAGCCATGGTGGCCATGCGCATTCCAAATGAACGGGCGACCCCAATAGCCAGCAGCATATTTTGCACATTATGAGCGCCAAGCAGCTTCATGCTAAAATTCTCGGATTCCCTTCCTCCGGTTACGGTAAACTGCATGCCCTGCGTATTATATCGGATATCAGATGCCTGTATGTCACCTTCTTCCAGTCCCACGTAAATGATTTCCAGATCATCGCGAAGATCAGCCATAGCCGAAACACGCTTGTCATCGGCATTGAGAACTGCTTTACCGTTCTCCTTTGTACGTGTTACCAGTGTAGATTTGGTACGTGCGATGGCATCCTGTGAGCCAAAAGTTTCCAAGTGGGCGATCCCTACATTTGTGACTACAGAAATATCGGGTTCTGCAATATCACAAAGTTCGTCAATATTACCTTCATAG
>JBEPXF010000385.1:0-2630 GCA_041642075.1 Fodinibius sp. | reverse complement strand
GATTTTACCATTCCATTAGGCATAGAAGATATCTGTGCTTCTGGGGGGATAAAACGATTGGCTGATATATCCGAAAATATCTCTTCAAAGGTAGCGAGATCTGGGGCAGATGCTATACTTACAAAGTTATAGCCGCTTTTCTCACCCCCGGGATATTCTACATAATAAAGTCGCCAATCGATAAGATCGCTTTCTGCTGTCAACTGCTGATAAGCATCAGTTAAATCATTGACGGCCAGCTTCATAAAGGAAGAAATCTCACTCTGACTAACGTTAATGTAGTCGATCTTTTTATAGCCGTCATTAGAATTTTGGGAAAACAGCGTTCCGGTTAAGGTTAGGGTAAACAGGACGAGAAAAAAGGTTAGCTTCTTCATAAGCATCCTCTGGTAACTTTTGTGGGAATGTATTATCAATTAATACATTTTTTTACAAAAAAACACCTTTTAAATATAAATTTACAGGAGATTGGATTATAGATGTTATACAGAAAAGCCTGAATATTTAAAATGGATACCCTTTCTTCCCATCCTAGCAACTCTGGCAGCAGCTAAGTTCTTCACTTTCTTCATTCTGATTGACAGAAGTAGACGTACGATAGGTTAGTTTTTCGTCTGTAAAGTGATGCTGAATGCGGATTGCATTAGCAATAGCAATAAGAGCAACGCCTACATCGGCGAAGATAGCTTCCCACATAGTAGCCAGACCAAAGAAAGCGAGTGCCATCACAAGGATTTTAATACCAAGGGCGAAGCCAATGTTTTGCCATATCACACGGTGAGTAAAATTAGCAATATTGACAGCGGTGGGAATCTTTGAAAGCTGATCTGTTTGAATAACAACATCTGCGGTTTCGATAGTTGCATCTGATCCCATTCCGCCCATCGCTATTCCGATGTCAGCCAGGGTAATAACCGGGGCATCGTTAATGCCGTCTCCTACATATCCAATAACTTTTTGAGGATCCAGCCGCTGTTCAAGGTATCTGTATTTATCATCCGGGAGAAGCTCGCCAAATGCCTCTTTTAAATTTAACCGATTCGCAATATCATCCACGACCGATTGTTTATCCCCTGAAAGCATCACCAAATTCTTAATTCCAAGCTCGCGAAGTTGATTAACGGCCTCTTTTGTATCCTTTTTTAATTGATCAGCTATTGATATGCTGCCTGCATACTTGCCATCTATGCCGATATGTACAAGACTGTATGATTCGTTGAAATGCTGGGAAGAGGGGAGGGTAATTCCTTCCTTTTGCATTAACTTTTCATTGCCCACGGCAAGTCGTTGATTATTAACAAGTCCCGTTATACCCATCCCCGATACTTCCTGTTGATCGGAAACAGTGGGCAGGGTATTTCCGTTGGCCTGTTCGACAATAGCTTGTCCTATGGGATGGGTAGACTGCTGCTCCAGGGCTGCGGCCAAACGTAACAACTGTTCATCTGATACTCCGTTAAAGGAACGTATCCCCTGTACTTTGAATTTTCCTTCGGTCAGGGTGCCGGTTTTATCAAAAAAGAGGGCATCGATATTTCTGAGCCGATCCATAAAGTCTGATCCTTTAAAGAGTATCCCATTTCTGGATGCTGCTCCGATTCCTCCAAAATATCCCAAAGGTATAGAGATAACCAATCCACAGGGACAGGAAACCACCAGGAAAATAAGTGCTCGATAGAGCCATTCCTCAAAAATATAGTTTTCCACGACCAGCCAGGGTGCAAAAGTCAGCGCTACCGCCAGCCATACTACGGCAGGCGTATACACTTTGGCAAACTTTGTCATATAGCGCTGAGTCGGAGCCTTGCGCTGGGAGGCTTCCCGTACCATTGTAAGAATATTGGAAAGCTTGGTATCTTCGTATGCTTCCGTTACTCGAATACGTACCGGGCGATCCCTGTTGATGGATCCGGCCCATATTTCTTCTCCTTCATGGCGGCTTATAGGCTTGGATTCACCTGTCAGCGCAGCCGTATTAAAAGAGGCTTCTTCGGTGAGGAGTTCTCCATCAAGCGGTACCTTTTCGCCGGGCCTAACCCGAATAATTTCTCCAATTTCAACTTCAGAGGGTGAGATTTGTTCGGTGGAACCGTTGCGTTCAACGGTGGCGATTTCCGGCTGTTGATCAATTAACGCTTCAACCGAGCCCCGGGCACGCTGAACCGCTCCATGCTGGGCGTATTCACCGATCATATAGAATAACATTACAGCCACGCCTTCTGCATATTCACCAATGGCAAAAGCCCCAACTGTTGCAATACCCATCAGCATAAATTCACTGAATATGGTACCGTCTTTAATAGATTTAATGGCTTTTATCCAAACAGGTCCGCCAACCGACAAATATGAAAATCCGTATAGCGGAAGGTAAAGATAAGTGCGCCCATCGAAAGAGAAGCCATATTCAACGATAAGTGCTGCTGCCAGAAGTACCGCGCTGATAACAGCTTCTTTATATTTTTTGATAAAGGGAAACATAGAATTCGTTTGTTAAATGTCCACACCAAAGATAGGCACAGTTATAACAGCGATCTTATATCATTATGTATATCTTGTGCAGAATTGTGTTACAGCTGATCAATAGGAGTGCGTTTATTTTCCTTGATCTCCTTGAAATGAGAGGGGGCAAG
>JBEPXF010000384.1:0-2662 GCA_041642075.1 Fodinibius sp. | reverse complement strand
GGAGGCTGAGGGACATAAGGTATTTGGTCCCTCTAAGTATGCGGCTCAGCTGGAAGGCAGCAAGAAATTTGCCAACGAGTTTATGAAAGAAAATCACATTCCCACGGCTGACTTTGAAAGTTATACTAGGGCGCAATTTGACCGGGCTCTTGCTGATATTAAGGCAAAGGACATTTATCCTGTTGTACTCAAGGCCGACGGATTGGCGGGGGGTAAAGGAGTATTTATTTGTGAAACAGAAGAAGATGTGGAGAAGAGGCTAGAAGAACTAAAGGAAAGTGATCGTTTTGGAGGAGCTGCCGATACGCTGGTCGTTGAAGAGTTCTTGAAGGGTAAGGAAGCCTCTGTGTTTGTTATTTCCGATGGCAAAACCGCTAAAATTATTCATTATGCACAGGATCATAAGCGAATAGGAGAAGGAGATACCGGTTTGAATACCGGTGGAATGGGAGCTTATGCACCTACACCGGTTATAGGCAGACGGATGTTGCAGCGGGTAGAAAAGGAGATTATTCTTCCTACAATTTCTGCTATGTTACTAGACGAACATCCCTACAAAGGTATTTTATACTGTGGGTTGATGATTACTACGGAAGGCCCGAAGGTAGTGGAGTTTAACTGCCGGCTTGGTGATCCTGAATGCCAGGCCATTCTGCCTTCGCTGCAATCTGATTTCCTGGAACTGATGTATGCCGCAACGGAAGAAAAGCTGCATCTCAAAGAGTTAAAAATAGATGATCAGTATCGTTGCTGCGTTGTGCTTGCATCTGAAGGATATCCTGTGGAATATGAGAAAGGAAAAAAGATAACCGGTATTAAAGACGTTTCAGATGATGCTTTGGTATTTCATGCCGGAACAAAGACTGAGGATGGAAAGATTTTAACCGATGGGGGACGTGTCCTAAACGTCGTGGGGAGTGGAGAAACGCTGCAGGCGGCAATCAAGAATACTTATAAAGAAGTAGATAAAATTTCATTCTCAAATAAATATTACCGCTCGGATATCGGAGCCAAAGGACTAGCGTATATTGATGAGTAGAAAATGGGGAGTAATGGATAAAGCATTTTTTTGCATCCATTACTCACTTTTTAATCTCTGTTTGCGATCATAGGTAATAACTGTTCTTATTTCGAAAGTTACTTATAGAAATACTCTTTTACCTTGTTGCGCTTAACCTTACCAGTTTGGGTCTGAGGAATAGAATCTACCCTGATGATTTCTTTAGGTATTTTGAAAGATTGTAGTTGATCCTTCATTTGTTCTTGTATAGTTCCGCTATTTATCTTTTGATAATTAGTGGTTACTACAATCGCAACTACTTTTTGTCCCCATTCCTTGTCGGATAGTCCAACAACAGCTGCATCTTCAATTTTCGGAAGTGTCTTTAGGACATTTTCTACTTCTAGCGGTGATATGTTTTCACCTCCACTGATGATTAAGTCGGTGCGGCGGGCTTCAATAAAAAGCTCATTGTGTTCATTTAAATACCCATAATCTCCGGTATTAAACCATCCCTTACTGTCAAAGTAATCCGTGTTATTTCTGTTTAAATAGCCATCAAAAATCTGAGGTCCCTTAAGCCAAATTTGTGCTGAAACAGAAGTATCTACCGATTGGCCTTCGTTATTGCGGATATCTACGTTATTTGGGGCAAAGATTTTTCCTACGCTTTTTTTAGGACGACTCAAATCACCAACGGTCTTAAGAGGATTCGCAGCTATCTGAGCACAGCTTTCTGTCATTCCATAACTGGTAATGATTGGAATTCCCCGATTAAAACAATCATCAATAAGGGAGGGGGCAATAGGACCACCACCCAATAGGATAGCCTGAAAATCGTCATGAACTGCAAAATCGCTCCTGTTCATCAGGCGATTGAGCATTGTGGGAACCAGAGATGCTGCTACGAGCTGTTTATTCTGATTTAGAAGTTCTGCGGTTTTTGTAGGGTCAAATGTATCCAACCGGTAAATTCCGGATCCATAGAGGAGGGAGCGCAGTATAACCGAGATACCGCCGATATGGTACAGGGGCAAACACAGCAGCCATAAGTTGTTCCGGTGCGGTTGAAGATTTTTACTTGAGGCCTGTGCTGCATAAAGCATTTGCCTGCGTTTTAAAGGAACAACCTTGGGCGATCCCGTTGTGCCTGAGGTAAAGAAGTAGCCAAACAGCTGAGTAGGCCTAACGCTTTCTTTGTGCTCAGTTACCCATTTTTCGGGACTAAAGTCAGGGCTTAACACTTTTGGTAATGAAAATTGGTTGATTTTTGCAGATTGAAGCGGCAGATTCGACGTTTCCTGATCTGTAACAAGGAGCCCAATATTTAGCTGTTGCAGTAATTCCAACTGTTCTTTTTGAGAAAGTTTATGATCAATAGGGATAAAGGGGATGCCAAGTCTCCAGCAGGAAGCTATGATAAAGATCAGTTCATCAGAAGAGGATGCTGACAGGGCCAACGGCTTGGTATAGTCGTAATCAATCTTTTTAAGAAAATGGAGAAAGTGATGTTCAAACTGTCTCAGATCATCGTAAATGTAGGTGTTTGCAGATGACTTGAGGAACAGGTTAATCGGCAAGGGTGTATCAAAGTGAGGGACATTTGATTCAGAATTCATGAACTGCTTATAATCTTAGTTGTGATCGTTTCTAGATGTGCAT
>JBEPXF010000383.1:0-2665 GCA_041642075.1 Fodinibius sp. | reverse complement strand
AAACTGACCGACATTGAGGATTTTACTGAAGAAAATCTCAAGAAGTATATTGATGCCCTCAAAGCCCAATGTCAACAAGTACGGTCTGCTAAAAAGCGCTTTCAGCGGTTGTCCGGTTTGAAAGAGTATGCTGCTGCCCAGCCCTGGGTAGAGCAGTATGAGTTTATACTGAATCGGATCATATCATCCTGTTGCCTTATTAAAAAGGTGGAAGTACTTTATGAAAAAATACTGGATCGCAAACAAAGAGTGTTAGACCAGCTGGTGTTGGAAAACTTTATCGATCGTCATCCAGGCGTGGAGCATAAAGCGGGGGTGCCCAAGGGTGGAACGTTTATATTATTGTATATTTCCACCCAACAGAAATATAAATATACGCCAACGCATGGTCATGCTGGCCAACAGAATATTGTTGTCGGAGATCTGTGCCTGCCGTATATCTGCTGTTCCGAAACCCCGTCAACGACCTTTGTATTTCCCGAACAGCTTGCTACGCTCCGTCTGCCTGCTGATCATGTATGTATGGGTGGGGATGAGCAGGTTGATCCTATCCGGATGGATGTGACACCGGCCGATGGTGATGTGAAGGCCTATATTCAGGAGCGTGAACTCAGCGAAGTTATCCTCCGGAATGAGAACGGCCTTTTCTTTGATCCAAACCAAGTGCCTCTAAGTGATTATGAAAAGGTGATCCGGTTTGAAGCAAACGGGCAGCCGGTCGAGCCAATTCTGCAGTTATATCGCAAGCCGGAACCGGGTTTTACATACAAATACGATGGGGAGCTAGTATTCAAAGATGGGAACGCCTTTGCAGTGGTGACATTCAAAAATGAATCAGAGCCATTCGATGAGCTTTCGTTCAGGTGGGATTTTGATGGCGAAATAGTTGGGAATGAAGATGCAGTTGAATTTAAGCATAAATTTAAAGTTGAGCTGGGCGAAAACTATGATTTTGAAGTGGAGCTTACAGCCATAAACGGGCCGTGTGAAGAAACAGTTATAGAAAGCGTAAATATTGATGTGCCGGATATTATTATCGAATCGGATGAGTGCGTAGAAGCCACAACAAAGACAATTAAAGAGTCCGTGCAGGTTATGGACGAAGAGTTCGAGGCTAATGAGGATATTCTTGCACGTTTTGAGCCCTCTTATCCTGAGGAAATAAGGTTGGTATATGAAAAGGTGATCAAAAATTCTGCAGAAGCATTCGCGGGTGATATGGATGAAGAGGTTTTCGCTTTTATCCAGAATACCCAATTTACCATTCAGGAGATGATTGGCACTTATAATACGGATACAGAGCGGGAGTTTTCGCTCTTGGTGTATTACGAGCTTATACTGCTCTATTTCTATCTGCAGGCCTGTCGTGAGGAGGATATCGAGGTACATGCTCAGATATCTGATGTTGTGGGCGGCTGGCCGGACTTTACAGATCGGGCAAGGGAAGAATTTGCTGAGGAACTTAAGGCTCTGATTGAAAAAAATGACGTCCGGGCAAAACTTGTGAGGATACGCATGAATCATCGTTTCGATGAAGAAATTGCTGGAAAAGTAGAAGAGATAATTTCTATACTAAATGAATTCAGTGGATGATGAGCAACAACATATCATTAAGAAAGTAAAGGCCGAGCTGACGATTCCTCCGGGCTTGTCCCAAGAAGGAGACCGGGCAGAGCAGCTGAAGCGAGCGATCCAACAAGCGCTTGATAACATCGTGCCGGAACTGGACCGCATGTATGGCAATAACCAGAGTTACCGGATAGAATGTCTTCCGGTAGAACTCAACGTGCAGAAGGATGATCTGTCGCAGCTTGAAACGCTGATTGAAGAAGTACTGATCGATAAAATCATAAATGTCAGGCAAAAAGCTGATATACAAAGTAAAAAAGAGGAGAATCATCATTTTGAAGAAATAGAGCCCGAGCAGCGTCAGATAGACTTACTCAGGCATTTTTTGCAAACAGGTCGGTTTCCCTGGTGGGCTGAAGGTGCATCATCTGCTGATATCGAAGATAGGATGCGGAAAATGTCAGCCAACGAGTGGCGGGAATTTATCAGGCCGCTGGCCCGGAGCTATTCCGGAGTTTTGAACAGGATTGCAGCCCAATTTCCTGAACCCCTGGTTCAACAGTTGATAAAGAAATCTTCGGACAGGGAAGCAACTTACGTAAATGAAATCATTAAGCTATTGAAGGATTTCGGACCTTTGCTCGAAAAGAAGCATGTTGTCGAAGGTACAAGATTTCGAATTATGACTCAGCTTCATGAATATGCTCTTTCGGGGGTTTTGTTTGATGAGGATCATGAGGCCATTTTTAGTAAAATAATGGGTGCGACTTTAGAGGGTTTTCACGATATGGAGACAGGTACTGATGAATGGAAAAAATGGCTGGAAAAGTCTGAGGTAAAGAAAGATTTCTGGATGGGCCTGCTAGAGGAAACACCAGATATTAAAGTAGATAAAGATGAGAAAAAAGAGGAGCGGGATAAAGGTATTGATATTCCAGAAGAGGGAGATTTAGCCATTTCCACTGGTGGATTAGTACTCTTGCATCCTTTTATCAAATCATTATTTGAGAACTTGGGCTTGTTGGAGGAAGGAGAATTCAGTCAAAAGTCTGCCCGTGAACGGGCTGTTTGCCTGCTATATTATTTAGCTACGGGT
>JBEPXF010000382.1:0-2666 GCA_041642075.1 Fodinibius sp. | reverse complement strand
TCGTATTCTCGATCAAACATATTTACCTGGCAGGGAAGTCTATAGTGACATACGTGATGTGGGACGCATTTGGGAAGCTATTCAAAAAGAACGAATCCGCGGAGCTTCAGCTATCGGAATTGCTGCAGCCTATGGGTTATATCTGGGAATCAAAGAATTGCCCAATGATTCTTTCCACAGTTTTTCAATCGAGGTAAAACGACTATCGGAATACCTGGAGTCCTCGCGACCCTCTGTCAGAAATCTACAGTGGTCATTAAATAGAATTCAGAAAACAATTCAGGCTCATGATGACAAAGAGATAGCTGAAATTAAGGATATTGTACTTAAAACAGCTATAACCATCGATGCCGAAACCAAAAGAGGCTGTAAGAAAATTGGGGAGCACGGGGTGGATTTGATCCCTGATAAAGCACGTATTCTAACCCATGCCAATACCGGCAGTTTAGCTACCGGAAAATATGGAACGGCCCTTTCCGCTATCTTTCATGCTCATGAAAACAATACGGATCTGAAGGTTTGGGTAAGTGAAACGCGCCCCCTCCTCCAGGGAGCACGACTTACGGCATGGGAACTTAAAAATGCCGAAATTCCGATGACAATAATTACCGACTCAGCTGCTGGACTACTAATGCGCCGTAAAGAGGTGGATTTGATACTTGTTGGCAGTGATCATATCACAGCTAATGGAGATTCAGCAGGAAAAGTCGGTAGCTATCCCCTTGCGGTTTTAGCAAAAGAAAATAATATCCCTTTTTATGTGGCGGCGCCCTTTTCCACTATTGATATGGACCTACAAGAAGGAGACGCACTACCGAATGAAGAACGAGAAAGTGAAGAAGTAACGCATTTTGAAGGGACAGAAATAGCTCCCTCAAAGGTTGAGGCTTATAATCCTGCTTTTGACATCACTCCCAATAAGTATATTACAGCTTTTATCACCGAAAAAGGTATTATAGAACCCCCTTTTGAGCAAAACTTCAAGGACCACTTGAGGTAAAATCAAAGATAGTCCCGCAGTTTAACTGAAATTGCGTCGGTCTGTATATCCTGGTGCGACCCATGCCACACAACCTTCCTGTCATATATTATTAATAATTGGGGAGATTCATGCCTGACAGAGAACTCTCCTGCAATAGCATTGGATACTTCCCGCCAGCCTATTACATCCACAAAATGGAGATCAACCTGCTTCCGCATAGTCTCAGGTATATCTTCGATCTGCTTTTTCGCGAAAAAACAGACGCTACACCGTGAACTGTGTTTATAGATTAGCTGCGGACGACCTTCAGAGGCTAAAATCATCGATTCAATTTGACCAGCATCATCCATGTCATTCCAAAAATCAGCAAGACCAGAGGAAGAAAAAGTTTCTTTTATCGTATCAAAAATCCTCATTTTAATCCCCCAGACAAACGCCTATGTCTCTTGCGGTTTGCACAGTATCGCTATCCAGTGAAACGGATTTCATTTTACCTTCAATACTGGTGATGGGAACACGTTTTAGCTGATTGTCCTGCAGAACTACCAACTTATTATAATCATGTTCCTGCACGCAGCGAATAGCGGCAGCTCCAAAACGAAGTGAAATGAGTCGGTCATAGGTAGATGGAGACCCTCCTCGCTGTAAATGTCCCAATACAACCGTACGCGACTCCTTGCCAGTTCGTTCACTCAGCTCATCTGCAACGCGATCAGCAATACCGCCGAGCTGTACCTGCTGACCCACACTCTTACCCTTGGTAACAAGTTCTCCGTCCTGTGCCTTGGCCCCTTCCGCCACCACAATCATCGTATAATGACGTCCGTTGGCTTCTCGTTCTTTAATCTTTTCTTCGATAGAATCGTAAGAAAACGGTATTTCAGGAATAAGTACCACATCCGCCGATGAAGCTATTCCGGCATAAAGCGCAATCCAACCCGCATACCGACCCATCACTTCCACCACCATCAGTCGATCGTGAGATTCGGCCGTCGTGGTTATACGATCTATAGCCCCGGTTGCAATATCAATAGCGGTATCAAAACCAAGGGTAACGTCACAACCATATATATCATTATCGATGGTTTTGGGAACACCAACTATATTAATCCCCTTCTTAATAAGCTTGCTGGCTATATTCATTGAACCGTCTCCCCCTATCGCAATAAGGGCATCAATATCATATTCTTGAAAGGTTTTTACGAGGCGACCAGATACATCCTTTGTGGTCCACGTGCCATCTTCCTTTTGATGGGGCATTTCAAAGGGATTTCCTTTGTTTGCAGTACCCAGGATGGTTCCACCCTGCATAGTAATCCCGTGTACGGTTTCAGCATCCATTTTTATAAAGGGTTCATCGGTATAGATAGATCCATACCCATTTTTAATGCCATAAACTTCCCATCCTCTTTTTAAGGCCGCCAGTGTTGCTGCCCGAATAGCTGCATTGAGCCCGGGAGCATCACCACCGCCAGTATTAATTGCTATTTTCATATAATTAGTTGTTAACTGACTTCCTCTAATGGTTCACGCTGCATCCGAAACACTTCTTCCAATACGTCCATTCCAAGTCCTTCTCTCAACAGCTTCGTATTATCATCGGTCATATCCAGAATAGATGTACCTCGCGAGGGCAGTTCTTGCTGATTGTCAATAATAATATCTACCTGTTTCTCAAATTCTC
>JBEPXF010000381.1:0-2667 GCA_041642075.1 Fodinibius sp. | reverse complement strand
GAGGCTTCAAGTAATGTATCTATACGTTTTTGCAATTCAGCCATTGTGATTCTTAAATCCTGAGGGTTTTACTATCAAATACTATACTAATCTTCTTCAATTAAAAAGTTACAGCCGCGCAGATCTTTAGGATTCCAACGCCCCAATACCTGGAACCGACCCTCTTGATCCATTACGCCTTTGTCACCAGTTAGCAAAAAGGAACAGCTGTGGACATTGGCCAAATCAATAATACCAATGAGTCCCTCTCTATAGGCTGGCATTTCTACTGCGGGATTATCGGGATTCCGAATGGAAACCTGCATCCAAGGTACCGTTTTAAACCATTTCCCTCCGGTAGCATACGCCTGACTCAATAGCTCCGCCATGCCGTATTCGGAGTGAATCCGGCTTTCGTCCAGCCCAAATCCCCTGCTCAATTTTCTGTGGAGCTCTTTTCTGCTTATCTCGCGCTTATGGGTTTTCATCCCGCCTGTTTCAATAATGATGCTATTCGAGGGAACAGCAGGTGTATCCAGTTCCAAAAGATCCAGCAGTCCAAATGCAGCACCAAACAGAATTAGTTGTTTGCCACTTTGTTTTACTTTCTTAATCTCTTTGGCCTGCAGAGGTTCATCAAGCGGCAAAAAGTGACTTAACCCACTGTTATCCTGATCTATCAGTTTTTGGATCATGTAAATAAGTGACGAATGCGGATTATCGGCATAGCCCGGCGTATATCCCCAAATTACTGCGTTATCGAGATTGTAAAAATGACGAAATCCTTTTAACAGCGATTGGTCGTAAAGCTCAGGATCATACACTCTGTGGGTACTCCGTTGCATATCCGAAGTACCACTGCTTTTGAATACAAGTCTGGGGTCTTCTTCAGGATAGGTCGTTACTTCAGCCTCTTTGAAAGCTTTGATAGGTAATAATGGAATAGCTGATATCTCATTCCAAGCTTGTATTGGAATCTGCTCTTCACTTTCTGATTTATTCTTCATAGATCCTGAAACAAGTTCAGGATGATATGATATTTTGTTTATTGACGTACTTAAAGCCTCGCAATAGCGATGATATACGGGATTATTCTCGAACTGGTATTTAAAAACCTGTTGGACCTTCTCATCAAAAGAAAGCGTATCCGAAAAAATAATATTAGGCCAGCTTTGCACAGTAATTTAGTTAAATACGGATAATTCTAATTCTGCTAATTTTTACTGATTCTACCTGCGGTAATCTGCTTTATCTTTATCTATGTTCTATTCCAATCCCACACGTTCAAAAATACGTTCGACATTTCGGGTGTGATGATCCAGATCAAAAGCTTCCTCAATTTCCTCCTCGGTGAGATTTTCCTGTATGGTTTCATCGGCTTCCACCAGATCACGGAACATCGTCTTTTTCTCCCACGCCTGCATCGCAAGCGGCTGCACAGTATCGTAGGCCTTTTCGCGAGACATTCCCGTATCAATAAGTTTGTGCAGTACACGCTGAGAGAACGTTAATCCGTACGTTTTATAGATATTGTCGTGCATATTGTCTTCGAAGATCGTCAATTTTTCGACAACGCCTGAGAAACGATTCAGCATATAATCCAGCAGAATGGTGGCATCGGGCAAGATAATACGCTCTACCGAAGAGTGTGAAATATCGCGTTCGTGCCAGAGTGGAATATTTTCATAAGCCGACATCATATAACCACGAAGCACACGTGAGCATCCCGATATATTTTCTGAGCTGACCGGATTACGCTTGTGCGGCATTGATGATGAGCCTTTCTGCCCCTTCCGAAAAAATTCTTCAGCCTCACGGACTTCACTCCGCTGCAGGTGACGGATTTCAACCGCCATTTTTTCCATTGTTGAACCGATAAGCGCCAAAGTTGATATGTAATCGGCGTGACGGTCGCGCTGCAGGGTTTGGGTAGAAATAGGCGCAGGAGAAAGTCCTAATTCCTCACAGACTGATTCTTCAACTTCAGGCGGAATATTTGCAAAAGTCCCAACGGAACCGCTCATCTTGCCAAACTCGACGGCCTTGGCTGCTTTTTCAAAGCGTTCCTGATTACGCTTCATTTCGGAATACCAGAGTGCGCATTTGAGTCCGAAGGTAGTGGGTTCGGCGTGCACTCCGTGGGTGCGCCCCATCATCACAGTATATTTGTGTTTCTTAGCCTTCTCCGCCAACACATCAATAATATGCTGAATATCTTTTCGCAGGATCTCATTTGCCTGCTTCAAGCGATATCCGTTAGCCGTATCAACCACATCCGTGGAAGTGAGTCCATAGTGAACCCACTTCTTTTCCTTTCCAAGCGACTCCGAAACTGACCGCGTAAAGGCTACCACATCGTGGCGGGTTTGTTTTTCTATTTCCTTGATACGATCGACATCAAAAGAAGCGTTTTCATAGAGGTTTTTGACATCATTTTTGGGAATTTTGCCCAGTTTGCTCCAGGCATTACAGGCAGCCAGCTCAACCTCCAGCCAGGCTTGGAATTGATTTTCCAGCGACCAGATGTCAGCCATTTCTTTACGGGAATATCGCTCGATCATGATATATATATATATCCAAAAAGTTCAGGTTCTGTTACGACCCAAAGATATTGGATTTATTTGTAGGAGAAAAAGCTAACTTCTATTGTCTGGGAATCTTAATCCAGGTTCCTGCTTCAATTGTTTC
>JBEPXF010000380.1:0-2710 GCA_041642075.1 Fodinibius sp. | reverse complement strand
GTACTGGTCTTTATTCAGGAAATCTCGATGGAAGCCCACAAGCAGTTAATGATTGTAGGCATGTTAATGTGGTTTGGTACTGCACCCTTCTGGATGAAAGAACAAGAACTTTAGTTTGGTGAAAATGAGTTTTGTTATATCACAATAATACCCAAAAATGTAGCCTGTTTTCATTGTATATAGGTGGACTAATATTACGGAGCTCTCTTAACCATTATTAAAATAGTATGTGATCGTGAGAATTACTCAACAACAAATTTCTGAGCATAACAAAAATGCCCGTGATGGACATGAATCTCCTTTTTCGTTTATAGGAGAGGAATTAGAAAAAAAAGGAATAGATGTAGACCGGTTGATAAACCAAATAGCTATATTTCAGGTTGCTATACCCAGCTGGGCTTTAGGAGCCGGCGGGACACGGTTTGGTCGATTTCCCATTGGAGGTGAGCCGGGTAGTCTCGAAGAAAAGATCAGTGATGTGGGCATATTGCATGCCTTAAATCGCTCCAGTGGGGCTATCTCTTTGCATATTCCCTGGGACATCCCGGAAGATACCGCAGCAATTAAGGAATTAGCTCGAAAACATGATTTGGTTTTTGATGCGGTCAATTCAAATACATTTCAGGATCAGGATGATCAGGAACACTCCTATAAATTCGGATCGCTTTCGCATACGGATAAAGCTGTACGGCAACAGGCTATTGAACACAATATAGAAGTGATCCAATACGGAGACGCATTGGGATCTAAAGCTCTAACAGTTTGGCTGGCCGATGGCTCGAACTTTCCGGGTCAGCAGAACTTTAGAAAAGCACTGAAAAGAACTAGCGAATCGCTTCAGGAAATCTATGCTGAATTGCCATATGATTGGGAAATGCTCATTGAATATAAGCCGTACGAGCCTAATTTTTATTCAATGGTCATTCCCGACTGGGGAACCTCGCTCTTATTGGCAAATAAGTTGGGTGATAAAGCACAAACGCTGGTAGATCTCGGCCATCATCTTCCCAATACAAATATTGAACAGATTGTTGCGACCTTGTTTTTGGAAAGTAAATTGGGAGGATTCCATTTTAATGACTCGAAATATGGGGATGACGACCTTACAACCGGCTCTATTAAACCCTTCCAGTTATTCCTGATTTTTAACGAGCTTATTGATGGAACAGTCGATTGCGATGATCTTGTGGAGAGTATCGCCTGGATGATTGATGCAAGTCATAATGTGAAGGATCCCCTTGAGGATTTATTGCAGTCGGTAGAGGCTATTAAAAAAGCTTATGCAAAAGCGCTACTTGTAGACCGTGAACGTTTGGAAGAAGCCCGGGAATCCAATGATCCCACCGCGGCACAATCGGTACTGCAAGATGCTTTTCAGACCGATGTCCGCCCACTTATCCGTGAAGCTCGTATGCGCGACAATGCCGCAGCCGATCCCATTGGACTGTATCGGGAGCTGGGTGTTCGGAAGCAGTTAATTAAAGAGCGTGGAACAGATACTATTGCAACAGGACTCTAATTTTGAATCAATAACTTTATAAAAATTGACGGGATCCAATACTACACCAGTTACTGCTATCTTTGATATCGGAAAGACAAATAAAAAGTTTTTCCTTTTTGATAAAGATTTTTCGGTTATTCGAAAACAGCAAACTTCATTAGAGCAAACGACGGATGAGGACGGAGACCCTTGTGAAGATCTGGACGTGCTGACACATTGGGTAAAAAATAAAATTGCAGAAACGCTGCAGGATAAGACTGTCTGGATTCGCAGATTAAACTTCACTACTTATGGAGCGAGCTTAGTTCATCTGAATGGTAAAGGTGAAGCTGTAACCCCTCTCTATAATTACTTGAAACCTTATCCCGAAGAACTTTTTGAGCAGTTTTGTAATACATACGGTGGCAAGAAAAATTTGTCTCTGCAAACAGCATCCCCACCAATGGGTATGCTCAATTCAGGCTTTCAATTATATTGGTTAAAGCATACCAAACCTCTTGTTTTTCAGGAAATCCAGCATAGCCTGCATTTGCCGCAATATTTGAGCTATCTGGTTACAGGAGAAATAAGCACGGAGCTGACTAGTATTGGATGCCATACCGCCCTTTGGGATTATGAATCGGAGGAGTACCATGCATGGACTAAGCAGGAAGAAATCCGCCCATTATTACCTTCCGTATCTACTGTTTCTACTGTTTGGGAGTCAGACTACCAGGGGAATAAATTTAAAACCGGAATTGGTATACATGATAGTTCGGCCGCGCTGGCTCCCTATCTTGTTGCGCTTGATGATCCCTTTATGTTGGTTTCAACCGGGACCTGGAGTATTACGTTTAACCCGTTTAACAAGGAATCCCTGACCTACCAGGAATTAGAACGGGATGCCCTCTGCTATCTTAATATTTATGGTGACCAAGTAAAGGCTTCACGTTTCTTCCTTGGTAACGAGTATATGCATCAGAGGAAGAAGCTGCATGATTACTTTAATGAGGACTGGCAAAATGACGTTTTGCTGAATGTGGATTTGATTCACAAACGTATTGAGGAGGAGAATCTCCACCAAAAGGTGAAGCTTGAGAAAGCATATAACACTGGCCCTTATCCCACGGACCAACCGACTGAATGGGAAGTTGAAACATTTGACTCTTATGAGGAAGCTTATCATCAGCTGATGCTCGATTTGGTTGCTATTGAGGCTGAATCTATAAG
>JBEPXF010000379.1:0-2713 GCA_041642075.1 Fodinibius sp. | reverse complement strand
TTACCTGTGCGCTTGTTCCAAGTGATACCGAGGGAATCAAGCTGGGGCGGCGTCATGATCCGTTGGGTGTGCCGTTTTATAACTGTCCCATTGATGGAGAAGATGCGGTAATATCAGTTGATCAAATTATTGGCGGACCGGAACAGGCTGGAAATGGCTGGCGTATGCTGATGGAATCGCTTGGCGTGGGGCGTGGTATCTCATTGCCAGCGCAAAGCATGGGTGGTGCCAAAGTAGCTACGCGAGCACTTGGCGCTTACACGGCCGTGCGTAAACAGTTTGGTATTAATATTGGTAAATTCGAAGGTATTGAAGAACCGATGGCTCGAATCGGAGGGTTTACGTATCTGATGGATGCCGCCCGCCGTTATACCTGTGCTGGACTCGATATAGGAGAAAAACCTTCGGTAGTTACAGCTATAGCAAAGTACAACTTTACCGAGATAGGACGCCAAATAATTAATGACGCAATGGATATACAGGGTGGGGCAGCTATCTCGCGTGGACCGCGCAATGTTTTTGCCCATACCTACACAGCCACTCCAATTGCGATTACGGTCGAGGGAGCTAATATTTTGACCCGCAGCCTAATGATCTTCGGGCAGGGAGCCATTCGATGTCATCCCTATGCCTATGATGAAATAGATGCGCTAACCCGGGGAGATGTGAAAGCATTTGATGATGTATTCTGGAAACATATTGGGCATGTCGGCCGCAATAAAGCACGGGCATTTTTAATGTCACTTACCCGTGGAAAGATTGCTTCTTCCCCGGTTGGTGGCTCGGCAGCCAAGTATTATAAAAAGCTTGCCTGGGCGTCAGCATCTTTTGCCTTTATGGCAGACATTGCGCTTGGCTCTTATGGTGGCGGACTTAAAATTAAGGAAAAAATTAGCGGTCGGTTTGCAGATATCCTAAGCTGGATGTATTTGGCTACTGCCACCTTGCGGCGCTATGATGCCGAGGGGCAGCGTGAAGAAGACCGTATATTCTTTGAGTGGTCGATGGAGTATGCTTTTGCCCAAATTCAGGAAGCCTTTGATGCCATTTTTCGGGAAATTAAAGTGCCGGGACTCAGTTGGATGTTCAGGGGACCTATTGCTCTATGGTCACGCATGAATCGCATCGGTAGTATGCCCTCAGATAAACTTGGACATAAAGTGGCTCAGTCCATGCAGAAAAGAGGTGAACAGAGAGACCGTCTGACTGCCGGTATCTTTACACCGGAAGATAAAGAGGAAGCACTGGGCCGATACGAATATGCGTTTAGACTTTCGGAGGAAGCAGCACCAGTGTACAAGAAAATTTATAAAGCCACTAAGAAAAAAGAATTGCCGAAAACGCAAGCACGTTTTGTAGTTGATCAGGCATTGGAGAAGAATATCATCAACGAGGAAGAGGCGGAATTGCTAAGCAAAGCCGAAGACGCTCGCGTTGATATGGTACAGGTCGATGAGTTTACTCTCGAAGAGTACCAGAATCAAACGCCCTCTTCACCTAAAATAGAAGAAAGCGCCCATCCAGAAGAAATAACTAAGTAGCATTGCTGCTTAATAATTATCAGCCAGAACCCCGGCGATTGAAATAAATCGTCGGGGTTTTTTATGTAGAATAGGAATAGAAAATTAATTTTAATTTTGTGTTTTAATAATGTTTCTGATATAAAATTTACAATTCCCTTGCGACCGTGAGGCTTTAATGGTATATATCAAAGGATTTTTCTTACGAGAACCTATTATTTTTATTCACCTATAAATCAATTTTTCAATGAAATCTTATTCATATACGCTGTCTTTTTACAGCTCAGTTTCTTTAGTCTTGTTTATTATTTTTAACCTGTCTCTATCTAATAGTTTTGCACAGGACTTCAATCCTGCCTTTGACCACCAAGCTATTGTAGTGAGTGATTTGGATTCATCCGCAACTTTTTATCAAGAAGTAGTGGGATTAAAAGAGATTGAAAATCAAACCGGGAAGCCTACACGGCGCTGGTTTTCATTGGGCGGAAATCACGAGCTTCACCTGCTGGCAGATGAGATGGAAGGAGTGAAAGTCAACAAGTCTATTCATCTGGCCATCACCGTTTCAAATTTCGATAAATTTGTGGATAACCTTCGAGCACGGAATATTACGTTTACGGATTGGCCGGGCGAAAAGGATAAGGTTACTACGCGTCCCGATGGAATTAAGCAGGTCTACATTATGGATCCCGACGGATATTCAATTGAAGTCAATAGCAGGGCAGAGAGTCTTTAATGTATAACTATTTGAAAAATAATTAATAAAATTAAGCTCGTAGGAAGGGCTTATAACCCTTCCTTAATACAAGTAAGTACGTATTCAAAATTTTAGCTTCAAGATAGATAAAGATATATGAACTTTTGGAATCGGGGATTAGGATCGTGGATATTTTTAATTACAGTTCTATTGCTTGTCGGTAGTTGTTCACAAAGCGGCCAAGATTTCGACCAGCTCAGTGACGAGGAAAAAAGGAGTGCGGAAAACGCCTTGGCCGGGCTGGAAACCCAGGACGGACTGGAAACGACTCTTTTTGCGGCCGAAGATCTGCTCGTAAATCCCACGACTATGGATGTTGATGGCCAGGGCCGGGTGTGGGTAACCGAGGGCCATAACTACCGGCCGAGCTTAAATCCGGACAATCCGACCAAATCGGACGGGGACCGGATTGTAATCCTGGAGGATACCAACGGGG
>JBEPXF010000378.1:0-2726 GCA_041642075.1 Fodinibius sp. | reverse complement strand
GGGTTTTCTATGGGACCTTTGTAAAAAAAGAAGATGCAAAAGAAAAAATGCGGGAACTCGCTCAACAGGGCTATCCCGGATATGTCAAACAAATTCAAAATTAGATTGTCCCACAGGAATGTATTATTCCTATTTATAGTTTAGAAGACTTTCCATAAATTCTCGAGCTACATATTAAATGAGTGAACATATTATTATTATCGGAAGTGGTTTTGGCGGGCTTGCTACCGCCTCCCGACTACTTTCGGAAGGGTATTCGGTAGAAATATTTGAAAAACGTGACAAACCGGGGGGACGCGCATATGTCTATGAGAAAGATGGCTTTACCTTTGATGGAGGCCCCACTGTTATCACAGCTCCCTTCCTTTTTGATGAAATATTTGACAAGGCTGGCAAGAAACGAGAAGACTATATCTCCTTTACTCCCTGCGATCCCTTTTATCGAATTTTTAATGCTGACGGGAACAAATTTGACTACAATGGGGATCATGAATTCGTACTGAACGAAATAGAGCGTTGGAATCCCAGCGATAAACAGGGATATACCGATTTTATCAAATCAACAAAAGCTATTTTCCAAAAAGGTTTTGTTGAGCTCGCTGACCAGCCGTTCCTGAATTTATGGGATATGATCAAGGTTATTCCCGATCTTTTACGCTTACAATCCCATCGGTCGGTGTATAACTATATCTCGAAGTTCATTAAAAATGACTTTCTGCGACGAGTATTTTCCTTCCATCCGCTGTTGGTCGGAGGCAACCCCTTTGATACTACCTCTATCTACGCGATGATACATTACCTGGAGCGTGAATGGGGAGTGCACTACGCTATGGGAGGAACCGGAGCCATTATTAATGCTTTCACTCAACTGATAGAAGAACAGGGAGGCAAAATCCACCTGGAGGCAGAAGTTGATGAAATACTTATTCAGAACGGTAAAGCCTCTGGAATCCGGCTAAAAAATGGAGAGAGTTATCACGCCGATAAAATCGTTTCCAATGCAGATGTGGCATTTACCTACCGCCATATGATTTCCAATGAAAAAAAATCCACCTACAGCAATCGAAAACTCGACCGGATGCGATATAGTATGTCTCTTTTTGTGATCTACTTTGGTACCAAGAAACGATATTTGGATTCAAAACTAGAGCATCACAATATTATTTTGGGAGAACGATATGAAGAGCTGCTTCAGGATATATTCCATAACAAAAAGCTCGCAGAAGATTTCTCCCTCTATCTTCATATGCCCACCAAAACAGATCCCTCTTTAGCACCGGAAGGGTGTGAAAGTTTTTACGTACTTTCTCCAGTGCCGCACCTTGATGCCGATATTGACTGGAACACTCAAGCGAAACCCTACCGGGATGCAATTATGAATTTCCTGGAGGATAATTATCTTCCCGATCTTCAGGAAAATATTGTTGTTGAACATCATATAGACCCTCTGCACTTTCAAAATACTCTTAACAGCTATAAGGGATCGGCCTTTTCTATTGAACCTATTTTAACGCAATCAGCTTGGTTCAGGCCTCACAATAAGGCAGAGAATATAGACAATCTCTTTTTTGTAGGGGCAGGGACTCATCCCGGTGCAGGCATTCCCGGGGTTCTTTCTTCGGCGAAGATTGCTGAAAAACTCATTTGTAACTAACCCTAAATATAAAATGCCGCCACAGGTAGTGACGGCATCCATAATAAATCGGAAATAGAATCCAGTTATTTATTCTGCGAGTTCTTTCTGCAGAGAATCCCAGTCAGCCAGAAAACGCTCAAGCCCACTATCGGTCAATGGGTGGTGCAACAATTGGTCAATAACATTCAAAGGCATTGTTGCTACATCCGCACCCAGTCGCGCCGATTCCAAGACGTGCATAGGATGACGAATACTGGCTGCAAGTACTTCAGTTTCATAACCATAATTATCATAAATGGTTACCACATCTTCAATCAGCTGCATGCCGTCATCAGAAATATCGTCCAGACGCCCGATAAAAGGAGAAATGTAAGTGGCCCCAGCCTTAGCCGCCAGAAGAGCCTGTGTTGCAGAAAAGCAAAGCGTGCAATTGGTGCGAATACCTTCGTCAGAAAGGGCTCGGATAGCCTTTATTCCATCTTTAATCAGTGGTACCTTAACTACAACATTCTCTGCTATATCAGCTAAGTGGCGGGCTTCTTCCATAATTTCATCAAAATCGGTAGATACAACTTCTGCAGAAACATCACCCTCAATCATATTACATATTTTTGCAATATGACCTTCAAAGTCAGCTACTCCAATCTTAGCACATAGGCTTGGATTGGTAGTCACGCCATCAAGTACTCCTAAATCATGTGCTTCCTGAATTTCATCCAGATCAGCGGTGTCAATAAAAAATTTCATAAGTCGGTATTATATTGTTGCAATTGGTCTTTTTGAATCTGTAGGTAAGATATAAAAAAAGTTTCTCTTTCTTAATTGTCTCTTAATTAATTATTCCTAGACTTCTACTTTAATTAAAAGCAACTACGATCCCGGAATTGTTAAAAAGTTTAAAAAACCATTAATAAAGGGATATCCCCATATTTTCCTGAATCATTTTCTAATTGCTTACGTAAGGCCATTGTTGCAGACATTGACAATATCCAAAAAAATTATACTCGTGAAGAAGTTATCCTATTATTTTGCCATTATTTCCCTGATTGTTCTACAAGCATGTGGTAGTAGTAATGGACCACCACCTAAC
>JBEPXF010000377.1:0-2728 GCA_041642075.1 Fodinibius sp. | reverse complement strand
CCGGTGAGCAATAGATAAGTTATTACGTATTACCCCTTCAATTACCATGAGGTCACCTACTGAAAAGGAGGTATTAATAGCCCCGGCAGCATTGGAAATAATTAGTTTTTTTGCTCCTAAAGCCTTCGCAATATAAACGGGGGTGGCAGTTTGTTCAAAAGAAAAACCCTCATAGTGATGGAATCGGCCGGAAAAAGCGATAACCGGATGTTCACTAATTTTGCCAATGATCAGTTTTCCAGCATGTCCTTCTACTGAAGAAACAGGCATTCCCGGAATATCGTCATAAGAAATTAGAGAGGGATTTTCTATTTGTTCAGCAAAAGTACCTAATCCGGAGCCTAAGATAACGGCTGCTTCAATATTGTAAGGAAGTTCTTTTTGTTTTAAATATTGAAATATTTCATTGGTAAAATCCGGAAACGACATATTTTTTATATTGCTTCAATTTTGTATCCCTGTTGTTCATTGTATTCGGTCAGATTAAACAGGGGATGATGTGAATCGTGATAACCCATAATGGTATAATTTTTCTCGTAAGCTTTCTGGGTCAGTTCTTCACGAATTTCCATGCTTCGTTCGCCGTCATAATCGTATTTGGCAGCAAATTTACGATTTACCTCACCGCGGGTTGCAAGTACATCACCGGCCATTAAGTATTTTTGATTTCCGTCATCAAACAGCAGTACCTGTGAAAATTCCGTGTGTCCACCGATTGTTTGAACGGTAATCTCTGGATACGGTTGCTCTTTTTCTTTCAGAAAGTTCAAATTAGCTTTGGCATCCAGAAAATGAGCAAATTTCGTTTTTTCTTCGTCGTAGTATTCCTCCTGATTAATTACTTTTTCCCAGCCTTTTTTTGAGACCCAAACATTAGCATCGGGGAAAGTGAGTTCCCAGAACCCGGAAGACCGTCCGGCTAATCCACCAATATGATCAAAATGGAGATGACTGAGGAAAATATCAGTGATATCGTATTCGGAGAGTCCTTGTTTTTCAATATTTTCTTTAATGGTTTCGGTACTCGTATCTTCCCCGAAATCACCGATTCCCACATCAAATAAAATATTTTTATCGTCCGATTGAATTAAAAAAGGATTCAGTGAAATTTTAAGGGCTCCTTTGGCCGGCGAGTCATCACGGTCAATTCGATTAAATTTCTTGTCAAGTCCAACACTAAACGTACCTTCATACAAGGAGTTGGCAGAGGTTGCTTTGGTAGTCATGGATAGTTAAATAAAAAATAAAAATTAAAAGGTAGGAGAGGGAACCGTTTTCTACTATTTCAGATTTAAATTATTTCTGGTTTTTATTCTCATGTCGATCGTAGGCTTCTATAATCTCGCGTACCAGGCGATGCCGTACGACATCCTCTTCATCCAGATAGACAAAAGAGATCCCTTCAATGCCTTTTAGGATCCTTTGGATAGAAATAAGTCCCGATTGCTGCTTTTGGGGGAGGTCGGTCTGGGTAATATCTCCAGTGATTATTGCACGGCTATTAAAGCCGATACGCGTTAAGAACATCTTCATCTGCATGTTAGTGGCATTTTGGGCCTCATCTAGTATTACAAAAGCGTTGTTGAGTGTACGGCCGCGCATATAGGCCAGAGGCGCAATTTCAATAGTGTTTTTGGTAAGATGAAGTTCCAGTCGATCGTATTCAATCATATCCTCCAGGGCATCATAAAGCGGGCGCAGATAGGGATCAATTTTTTCCCGAAGGTCACCCGGAAGGAATCCAAGTGTTTCACCGGCTTCTACAGCGGGACGTGCCAAAATGATTTTCTTAACCTTCCGTTCTTTTAAAGCTTTAACAGCAAGAGCTACTGATGTGTAGGTTTTACCCGTCCCCGCAGGTCCGATGGTAAATACAATATCATTGGTAGCAGAAGCCTTGACAATTCGTTTTTGGCCCGGGGTCTTGGCTGTTATAGCATCTCCCGTATGGGTATGAAGAATAAAATCGCCCGATACATTTGAATCGCGCAGGGGATTGGGTTTTTGGGTGTCTCCGTCACTTTGTTTGAGAGCCAGTACAGTATCTACATCCTGGGCGGTAAGATTCCCATTCTTCTGTGCCATGGACTCAAGCTCTGAAAATATTTCAATAAGTTCATCGCTATCTTCTCCCTGACCGGACATTTTAATCTGGCTACCACGGGCCGTTAGCTTGGTTTTTGGATATGCTTGGTCCAGCTTACTCAAGTGTTCATCCTGAAATCCCAAGACAATTACGGGTTCTACCTCAGTAATTTGATAGGTTTTTTCGCTAACTGTTGATTGTTTTGCGATAATCCGTTCCTCATTTATTTAATAGCTTAACACCAAAGATAAGGAAGTTGTATGAAATATTTGTAAAGGAAAGATGATAAGTTATACTACAGTTCCTTTGCCTATTTGTGCCTCTTTCTGCAGGTGCTCAATACGTTGGGGAATATCTGGAGCTTTAAAGACTGCACTGCCTGCTACTAGAACATCAGCGCCAGAATGAGCAATATCTCTGATGTTATTCGGATTTACCCCGCCGTCTACTTCAATCAAAAAATTGTAGCTCGAACTTTGCTGTAATTCTCGCATTTTTTGAAGTCGTTCGTAAGTTTTGGGAATAAAAGACTGTCCCCCAAATCCCGGATTTACACTCATGATCAGTACCAGCTCTACATCATTGAGTATTGGTTCAATGGCCGTAAGAGAAGTCGCTGGATTAACTGCTACTCCAGCTGAT
>JBEPXF010000376.1:0-2735 GCA_041642075.1 Fodinibius sp. | reverse complement strand
GTAATTGTGCTTCCTTTCTGCATTTGATCACCGGGACGGGGAAATTGAGTGTAAACAGTTCCCGAACCGATTCGCTTTACATCGTAACCGCGACTGGCAATGAGACGGCTTGCATTGCGCATGCTCATGCCTCCTACATCCGGGATGATGGAATACCCATCTGGTAGTTCAGTAGTATCAACTTCCGCTGTTTGATTGGAGAGCTGAAGTGTGATTTTATCGGTTGGGGTAATGCCCTTTCCTGCATTGGGAGTTTGGCCAGTAATCCAATCGCCACTGCCTTCTATATCAAATGGAATGTCTTGCTTGTTCAAAAGGGTAGTGGCTTCTCTTTTTGTGAGTCCCGTTAAATTCGGTGCCATAGCCCAGGTTTCAGTGTCGATATCCTGGTCTAAAATTTGTTTTTCGATATCATTATCGAGGCCTGCGATGCGATTGGCCGTCTGTTGAAAAATAGGTCCGGCCGTATGTCCTCCGTAAGGGGGATATGTATCCGGATTATCTAATATGATCAATGCAACATATTTGGGGTCATCAGCTGGGAAAAAACCTACAAATGATGACCGGTATGAGTTTGTATAACGACCATTCACAAGTTTCTGGGCTGTACCTGTTTTCCCGGCAATAGAGAGTCCCTGCACTTGAGCAAGATCTGCTGTGCCGGAATCCGAGACTACGCGCTGAAAAACAGGATAGAGCTTATTAATGGTTTCCTCTTTAGCAATTTGGCGAACCTCAACCTGATCTTGCTGCCATTCCGTACCACCCTCGCTGTTAACAACTTTATCAACGATATAGGGTCGCATCATTTCGCCTTTATTCGCAAAGGCGGCATATGCCTGTGCTATTTGAAGAGGGGTCACCTGCACCTCATATCCAATTGACATCCATGGAAGGGTTACTTTACTCCATTCATAGGGCTTGGGCAGACGTCCCATTTCTTCACTGGGTAAATCAACATTCGTCAGCGTTCCAAAACCCAGATTTCGGGCGTATTGATAAAAAGTATCCTGATCAAGTCGCATAGCTATTTCCGAAGTAGCGACATTTGAGGATTGCTCTATAACTTCCGGGAATGAGAGTGTACCCAACGGATCGTGATCGCGCATCCATTGGCCATGAATTCTTGTTCGTCCGTTCTCCGGGGTTTCAAAAGTTTCACTAAAGTTAACTTTCTGTTGTTCGACAGCGGCAATAGCGGTTACAAGTTTGAATGTAGAACCTGGTTCAATCATATCTGAAATAGCAAAATTTCGACGATTGTTACTATCCAGTGTTGACGGATCGTTAGGATCGTAGGTAGGATAGTTGGCCATTGCTTTTATAGCACCGGTTTTTGGATCCATAACAATAGCAGACCCATAAACAGATGAAGTTCGTTCAATTCCTGCCTTTAACTCTTCTTCAACAATAGCTTGTATATGTGAATCGATGGTGGTATAAAGCGAGTGTCCTTGCTGTGGTTGCTTGCGGGGCGCTCCGACATAGGCATAAATGCGCCCGTTGCGTTCTCGCCGAACCTGCTGGACGCCATCTTCACCATGCAGTTCTTCATTGTATTCTTTTTCAAGACCGGTTACCCCTGTCATTTCGTAGTTTGCAAATCCCAAAACATGAGCTGCGAGCGAGTTGAAACTATATCGTCGCTCGTAATTTTCTTCTAAAATAACTCCTCTGATATCCATTTGCCGGAGGGCTTCGTAGGCTTGAGCTCTTACGTTTTTATCCAAAACCACATATCGGGACCGCTGGGAGGCGCTGTTAATTTTTTGCAGATAGCCTTGAGAAGATATTTGTCCATATTTTCCAAGTGTATCACAGACCTGGTGAATCTCACTCTGAGTTAGTCCTGTAATTTGAGGGTCAATGGCTACTTTGTAGGCAACGGAGTTAGTCGCAAGAAGACTGCCATCGGAATCATAGATGTTACCGCGCTGAGCAGGAATAGAAATATAGTCAATAGCTTGTTCGTTCCATAGCTGTCGCAATTCAGGCCCCTCGACAAAGTTGATACGGAAAATCTGTATACCAATGGCACATGGTACTAGCAGTACCAGTCCAAAGACCACAAACATTCGGTTTAATATGCCGGAATGTTCTTTTGCCATTTATTTTTTCACCTCTATTACTTTTTCTGCCGGGCCACCGTTAATGAATCCGTTATCTTTTGCTTTATCATATATTTCTGCGGGGCCGATCATCCGGTCATATGTGAGCTGATAGCTACCGTGCAGGCGTTTGGCTTGGTTGTACTCGCGTTCTAGCTGTTGTACCTCGCGGAGCAGCTCCTGGGTCGCAAAGACATGATTTAAATACAACATACCTAACATTCCTAGCACTATGGCCCCCAAGATTACCTTCCAGGGTGTAAGCGAAACTTTTGGAAGCGAAAATCGGCTCTTCTTGCCATTATCTTTTACTCGTTTACCATATACTTTCTTTTTGGATTTAGATGCTTTGTTATTGCCCCTGCTACCTTTTTTGCGCTTGTTGGGACGAACCTTTTTTTTCTTCATCGGAGATTTTATTAGCATACCTACACCTCCGGGGGGGCTATGATTTGAGCTACCCGCATCTTGGCACTACGGGCGGCTGGATTTTGTTCGACCTCTTCTTCAGAGGGACGGATAATACCTCCTGAAATTTCTTCGATGGGAGAAAGAGGATTACCGTAAAAATCTTTCTCTATTTCTCCTTTGTGGTTTCCTGCCCTGAAGAATTTTTTAACAATTCGA
>JBEPXF010000375.1:0-2746 GCA_041642075.1 Fodinibius sp. | reverse complement strand
CTTTTTTCTACAGATTTCTGCATTCGTCCCGTCCGGTTTATAGAACCTTACAATATGATATATTGGTTGGTTAATCCTCCGATAATGCTTCAGGAGTTTCTAGAGATAGGGTAAAATCGCTTCGGTTCCGCTGATATATGCGGGAGCACCGGATCTGGTAAAATCTTCCTGAACGTAAATAGTCAGAAGAGCGGATTTTGACCACTGTGGTTGGGTATATTGATCCATGGAAAACATTTTTATAGAGCAGATGTCGATAATGAGTAATATCAATAAGAACGCCTCTTTCCTGAAATTGGAAAGAGGCGTTAAAATATATGGAAAGATTATTATTACCTTATTTAGTGTTTGGGCCCGTTACCATAGATGCTATTATATGAAGCCTCATCGGTACCCAAAAGATCACGCTGAGTGCCAAGGATGATTGCATTCATAACAGCTCGTGGAGAAACATGCAGCTTATTATTACTATCGGTAACGGAGATTTTACCGAAGTGACCAAAACCTAAAGCGTGACCGTTTTCATGCAAAGCCACAGTTTCGATATCGACAGCATCACCGCTATTACCTGAGTCAGTCCATTAAAAAGGCGTCATTATATCCATACCTCCTTGAGGGCCGTATCGGCGTAACCGTCATTGTTAATATCCGTTGGATCGCCTTCTACAAAGAAAGCACTTGGCTGTTCACCTGTATCAGGTACCTTAACGATATCCAGCTTGGTATTTTTTTTAATATTATTCCAAGTATCAAATGAGGCGTCAATAGCGGGTTCCCCGTCAACCTCATTAGGGGTACCGAAGTTTGCCGGTAACCAAGTTTGATCAACCAAGTAAGTTAGATTGTTACCATCAGCATTTCGCCTTTCATTGCCGGGCACCCATTGAGAGCTGAGACGCTTCTGACGGTCATTAGCGTATATGGTTTGACCGGCTTCTGCGGCACCCCCATCCCCAAGGTAACGGTTTCAGCATGGGAGAGACGAATACTTTTTCCACTTGCGGACAGAGCATCATTAATATCCTCCAGGCTTTTAATGGAGTCAGGGTTAAGATCTCTCTGATCTGCAAGACCATCCATGCTAGTTGCTTTTGGTTGAATGAAAGGAGAAGGTTTATCCTCTTTTGTAGTAGAATAGATAGAAGATTCGCTGCATGATGCGAGTAGAAAGGCTCCCATCAACAATATACCAATTATTTTTGCTTTGTTTATTAACATAGTACCTCTTGATATGATTAGAAATGACTGCTTCTTTAAGGCTAAGCATCCCTATTTATTTAGATGCTTAATAAGTATTATAATTATAATTAATAAATCAAGGAAAGGGTAGGCCTTGGGTAAAATTATCTATTCCTACCAGATATATTATAAAAGGAAAGTGAAAGGAATTGGTCTTCACCGCGGCAAAACAAACCGAGATGAGACCAGAAAAGATATGTGAGTAAAAGAGACCTGAACTTATTTTGTTTTCTTTCCTTTCTTTGCAGCTCCGCTTTCAAAAGCCGCTTTCTTAACAGCTTTGGCTACACGCCGCACCACCTGCTTATTGAATACGCTTGGAACAATATACTCTTCTCCCAAATCTTCTTCTTCAATACAGTTGGCAATGGAGTGAGCCGCCGCCAGCTTCATCTCTTCGTTGATATCTTTGGCTCTGGCATCCAGGGCGCCGCGGAAAAGTCCGGGGAAGGCGAGGACATTATTAATCTGATTGGGATAATCGCTTCTTCCGGTGGCAATGATTCGGGCAATGGAATGAATTTCCTCAGGCCTGATTTCGGGTACGGGATTCGCCAGGGCGAATACAATTGGGTCTTTTGCCATACTTTCAATTGCTTCGCGGGGCACAATACCAGGACCACTAACTCCTATCAACAAATCGGCACCAGTTGTGGCATCCATAAGCGAGCCTGAACTATTAGCTGGATTAGTATTCCCCGCAATCCATTTTTTACTGGCTTCATATTTTTGGAGATTATCTCGATTGATAATACCATTTCGGTCGCAGCATAGTATTTCTCCGGCTCCGGCTTCCAGGAGTATACGTGTAATAGCCACTCCGGCGGCACCAGCTCCCACTATTACAATTCGTAGGTCAGCTAAATCCTTGCCAATGACTTTAAGCGCATTAATGGTTGCAGCCAGTGTTACTACAGCGGTACCATGTTGGTCATCATGAAATACAGGGATATCCAGTTTTTCTTTGAGCTTTTGTTCGATCTCAAAGCAGCGGGGTGCGCTGATATCTTCCAGGTTTATGCCTCCAAAACCCGGTGACATCCACTTTACAGCGTTGACAATTTCATCAACCTCTTGTGTATCCAGGCAAATAGGATAAGCATCTACATCCGCAAACTCCTTAAATAACATTGCCTTTCCCTCCATTACCGGCATAGCGGCTTCCGGACCAATATTGCCAAGTCCCAGTACCGCTGAACCGTCGCTTACAACGGCCACGGAGTTTTGTTTAATGGTAAGGGTGTGGGCTTTTTCTTTATCTTCTGCAATAGCTTCACATACGCGTCCAACACCCGGTGTATAGGCCATGGAAAGTGCATCACGGGTATTGACCGGCACTTTGTTTTCAATCCGAATCTTACCCCCAAGATGAAGAAGAAATACTCGGTCAGAAACATTGTGTACCTTTATTCCATCAAGCTTTTTAACCTCTTTTACAATGGAGCGGGAATGCTTTTCATCCCGGGCACTTACAGTGAGGTCGCGCACTTTATAGCGTCCTTCAACT
>JBEPXF010000374.1:0-2767 GCA_041642075.1 Fodinibius sp. | reverse complement strand
TTCGAGGCGACCAATCATCATCATAAGAATGAGGACCCATTTACCGATGTAGGGTATCTGGGCATAATTATCGGTGGGACCAAATTCTCCCCAACCGGGACCAATATTTCCAAGGCAGGCAATACTCGCTCCGATAGCTGACTCCAAATCGTAGCCCATGGAAGCAATGATTAAGGCTCCTAATCCAAAAATGACCAGATAGAGCACAAAAAAGCTGAGGACCGTGCGTTGTATATGATGGTCGATAGTTTTGTTTCCTATCCGGATGGGAAGTACGGCATGGGGATGAACCATTTGTTTGAATTCCCTAAATGTATTGCGAATAATAATCATCCACCGGATCATTTTTACTCCGCCCCCGGTAGAACCAGCACACCCTCCTGTGAAAAAGAGCAGAAAAAGAAAAAAACTGCCGAGGGAATGCCAAAGCTCATAGTCATCTGTTCCGAAACCGGTAGTAGTCACAATGGCGGCAACCTGGAAAGCTCCGTATCGAAGGGCTTCACCCATCGAATATTCATTGAATATCCATAGTGAAAGGGTGACAACAGATATACTAATAAATGTTATCAATGCGTAGAAACGTGTTTCGCGATAACTAAAAAAGGATTTAATATCTCCACGAAGCAGACGGAAGTGCATGGCAAAGCTAATACCGGCAAGGAACATAAACAAAGTGATGACGGTATCAATATAGACCGAATCAAAGGCCTGGATACTGGCATCTTTAGTCGAGAATCCTCCGGTAGCCAACGTGGAAAAAGCATGATTAATAGCTTCAAACCAATCCATAGACGGGTGCGCCCAGAGCAATAAAAATTCGACTCCTGTAAAAGTTACATAAACCCCCCAAAGCAGCTTAGCTGTTTCCTGTATGTGTGGGGTGAGTTTATCAGTGGTGGGGCCCGGCGATTCTGCCTCAAAAAGTTGCATGCCTCCGACCCCTAAAAGTGGTAGGATAGCCAGAGTCAAGACAATAATTCCCATCCCTCCAATCCAGTGTGAAAGTGATCTCCAAAAAAGAATACTCATAGGTAGAGATTCTATATTGGGATTTAAGAAACCACTGCTGGTTTCACCCCCGAAAATTGTAGCACCGGTAGTGGTCAGGCCACTCATAGTTTCAAAGACGGCATCGGTATAACTGGGTAAAAAACCGGATATTACAAAGGGAAGGGCACCCACCAAGGACAGAAACAACCAGGTAAGGCTTACGATTAAAAAGCCTTCTCGAAGGCGCAATTCTTCTTTAGGTTTAAAAAAGTAATAAAGCGCTCCTCCTAATATAAAGGCAATAGATGCTGAATATAAGAAAGTATGCCAAATGCCTTCACCGTAAATGAGATCAATAAACATGGGAGCCAGGAGGGCAAAGCCCAGGTAGAATATAAAAGCTCCCAAAATTCCCAAAACGTTGAAAAAGTTGATATGGGAATGTCTGAAATGATTTGCCATAAAAAACTGCTTATTTAAATAGCGACGTTATTTTATCAACGGCCTCAGGAAGACAGAAAATAATGACGCGATCATCGGGTTGTATCTGTGACTGTCCCGTTGCAATATTGGCTGTGCTATTTCTCAAAATACCACCAATTACACATCCTTCGGGAAATCGAATTTTATGGATGGGCTTTTTGACTACCTTTGAATTTTCTGCCGCCTGTAATTCAATAACTTCAGCTTTAATACCCTGTAGCGAGGTTACTGAAATAACCCGCCCCTCCCGTACGTGTCGGTGTATTTCATTGGAGGCCGCAGACTTTTTATTAATTGCAGCATCCAGCCCGATAGTCTGACTGAGAGGAATATAATCTGATTTGGAAACCAGAGCCACCGTTTTTTTAACTTCAAGATGTTTAGCCATAAGGCAGGAGATGATATTTGATTCCTCGTCATCGGTAACAGAAATAAAAGCGTCCGTATCCGTAATTCCTTCTGTGGCCAAAAGGTCAGGATCCGTTGGATTTCCATTGAGAACGAGTACATCTTTTAGCTCCTCAGCTAATTCCATAGCTATGTCTTCATCGGGCTCTATAAGCTTAATCTTCCATTTCTTATCCTCTTGACTAAGAATACGGGCAATGATGGCTCCAGTGGGGGTTCCACCGGCAATCATAACCCGGGTGAGCTCAACATCAGGCTTGCCGGTTGTTTCAATAACCTCAGGAATAGCATTAGTTTTGGAGATAATAAAAAGCTGATCATATGCTTGTACCTTGGTACTTCCATTAGGAATGATTGTCAGATCATTACGCCAGATTGCTACTACCCGAAAAATAAGATTTGGATGAGCCTCAGCATATTCTGTCAAAGATTGTCCAACAAGGGGAGATTGCTTTCCAATGCGTAGTCCAATCAATTGCATGCGTCCATCTGCCAAATTAATCAAATCGCTGGCAGAGGCTCGCTTTATAAGTCTTATAATTTCTAAAGCTGCGCTTCGTTCAGGGTGGATCAGTACATCAATACCCAAGTCAGTGGATTTTAAGGGGGCATTGGGGCGAGATAATTCTTCACTTCGGATCCGTGCGATAACCAACTCTACACCCAGTCTCTTACTCATCATAGAGGCGATCATATTGACTTCATCAATACTGGTCACCGCAATGAGAATATCAGCATCTTTCATACCGGCCTCTACGAGATCTTCCGCAGAGGTGGCATTACCCTCGAAACAAAGAACATCAAGGTTTTCAGTAACTTTGTTGAGAGCTTCTTTATCTCGATCTAATACTATTACGTCGTGATTTTCTTTCGACAACAAACT
>JBEPXF010000373.1:0-2802 GCA_041642075.1 Fodinibius sp. | reverse complement strand
TGTGCTCTTCCGATCTCTTGTAAATTTCCACATTACAGCACCCATAAATTAATTTAATTAAGAAACAGCAACTATGAGAAAATTAGCGGGATGGATTCTATTAACTTGTTTCATACTGACGGGAGTTAGTTGCGATTCAACAGAAAGAGAAAATACTGATGATCAGCCGCGTAAAATTGAGGTTCTTTTCCTCGGACACGATGCCGAACTCCATAACAGCGCGGCGTACGCCCCTATTCTGGCTTCAGCCCTTGCTGATGACGGTATCAATTTTACATATACGGAAGACCCGGACGACTTGAATCAGGAAAACTTAGCCAAATTTGACGCGCTTCTGCTCTATGCTAATCACGATGAAATTACTGATTCCCAGGAAGAAGCCCTGCTCGATTTTGTATCAAACGGAAACGGCTTTATCCCCATCCATTCGGCTAGTTTCTGTTTCAGGAATTCTGAAGACTTTGTAGATCTGGTTGGTGCTCAATTTAAAGAACACGGTACAGGAACATTTACCGCAAATATTGTGAACAATGACCACCCGGTAACAGAAGGACTCGAGGAGTTTGAAACATGGGATGAAACATATATTCATACCATGCACAACGAAGAGAACCGTACAATTCTGATGGAACGGGAAGGAGAAGACCATACCGAACCGTGGACCTGGGTACGCACTCATGGAGACGGCAAGGTCTTCTATACGGCCTATGGCCACGATGAAAGGACATGGAACAAAGAAGGATTCCAGGAACTGGTCAAAAATGGCATTGTATGGTCGGTCAGTGATCAGGTACGTGACAATTGGGACCAATTTGTGTCAACTATTCCCGAACTCGAATATGAAGAGCGTGATAATATACCTAATTACGAGGAGCGAGATCCTGCCCCTCAATATCAGCTTCCTCTATCTCCCGAGGAATCCCAAAAACATATACAGGTTCCCGTAGGATATGAACTCGAACTGTTTGCGTCCGAACCCGATATTATCAATCCGGTTGACATCGCCTGGGATGAAAAAGGCCGTCTTTGGGCTATTGAAACGGTTGATTATCCCAATACCGTACGGGAGGAAGATGGAATCGGCAACGACAAAATTAAAATTCTTGAAGATACGAGCGGTGACGGCAAAGCTGACAAGGTAACGGTCTTTGCAGACAGCCTGAATATTCCTACCAGTCTTGCCTTTGTTAATGGCGGTATTATCGTTTCTCAGGCACCTGATATTTTATTCTTAAAGGACACAGATGGAGATGATAAAGCGGATATTCGGGAAAAAATAATGACCGGATGGGGCACCTTTGATACCCATGCAGGCCCCTCACACCTGCAGTACGGATTTGACAATAATATTTGGGGATCCGTTGGATATTCTGGTTTTGAGGGCGAAATTAATGGAGATTCTCTCCGATTCCGCCAGGGGTTCTATCGTTTCAGCACCGATTTTGATAACATCGATTTTGAGTTCTTAGCCTCTACGACCAATAATACGTGGGGACTCGGCTTCAATGAAACCTTTGATGTGTTTGGCTCTACCGCCAATAACGAGCACGCCGTTTATATGGGGATACCGCAACGTTACTATGAGGACTATGAATGGCCCGAAGGTTCGGAAGGGGAACGGTGGAATGCCCGCGCTAAGAAAATTGACGGGCACTATGCCATGCGTCCCATTACACGGAATTACCGCCAGGTTGATGTATTCGACGGGTTTACAGCAGCATCCGGCTTTCAATTTTATACGGCCCGTCAATTCCCAAAAGAATACTGGAACCAAATCGCTTTTGTAAGTGAACCGACCGGAGGACTGGTACACCGCGCAATCATTGAACCGGACGGAGCAGGCTATGCCGAAAAAGACGGCTGGAATATCTTTGCCGGCCATGACGAGTGGGTATCCCCGGTTCAGGCCAAAGTTGGTCCTGATGGATCCCTCTGGATTGCTGACTGGTACAATTTTATTATTCAGCATAATCCGACTCCCTCAGATGAACGCGGAGGCTATGATGCTGAGACCGGCGAAGGGAATGCCCATGTAAATCCAAACAGGGATCGCCAGCACGGACGTATTTATCGCCTTACGTATAAGGAAGAGGAAGAGTCCACGGCCAATGAATCGATGAGCCTCAGTAAAGAAAATCCAGATGCCTTGGTGGAAGCCTTAGCCAACGACAATATGTTCTGGCGGTTAACCGCTCAGCGATTGCTAGTTGAACGGGGAGAAACCGATGTGCTTTCGGATCTGTATGAGCTCGTTGAAAATACCGAAGTGGATGAACTGGGATTAAACAGCGCCGCCTTACATGCCCTTTGGACAATCCACGGACTGGGTGCACTTGATGGAGAAAACGAAGAAGCTTTAAATATAGCCACGCAAGCGCTTGAGCACCCGGCTGCCGGCGTACGAAAAGCAGCAATTCAGGTTCTGCCCCATACAACGGAAACAAACCAAGCTTTGCTTGAATCCGGGGTTTTACAAGATTCAGTCCGACAAACTCAGATCAGTGCTATTCTTGCAACTATTGAGATGGAACCAACGGATGAAGTAGGAAAGACTCTTTTCGAGCTGAGCCGGGAAGAAGATGTTATTGAGGATGAATGGATGGCAGAGGCGATAAAACTGGCCGCCAATAAACACGAAGAAGGCTACAGAACAGCGACCAGCAGTTCATCTACAGGAGAGGAAACAGCCTCAGAACCAGATCAGGATTCTGCGTCAGATGCAAACACGATCCGTATTAAGGCTGTTGTAAATGAACTCCAGTTTGATGTAGCAGAATTTTCTGTCCAGGCCGGTGAGGAAGT
>JBEPXF010000372.1:0-2805 GCA_041642075.1 Fodinibius sp. | reverse complement strand
CTCCGGAGAAATTCGGTCAAATGTGTTATAAATTAATAAGAAAGTTGTGTAAAATTTTTGGATTAAAATATTTTAGTTCCTGTTATTTTTTTCACTAACTTGGTGGAGTTAATTTATTTCATGAGCAAATATTCAAAAACATATCGCCTCCTTGTACTATCTGTAGCAGCTATAGTTGCTTTAAGCATCAGCTTACCTTCTGTTTTGCTGGCAGCCCATTGCGATATGGACATGCAGCAATCACCACTAAGTTCGATGGGTGGCGAGTATTGTCTTGTTATGGATAATCACTCTGCCCATAACACTTCGGATCATTCCGATCATAACCAACAGGACGATAATTGCGACTGGAGCCTGAGTTGTGCCTGTGATTTTGATCAGTCTCAAATAAAACCCGAGGCGGTTACCTCTACTACAAAAAAATTGGCTAAAGTATTCGTTGTTTCTGTTGTTCAATTTATAGACACAGAACCGACTGATACGCCTTCCTATTTTGCCGATACAGCACTCCGTTTCCATAGTGAAACTCCTCCCCTCTTTTTATTAAATAGCGTTTTTCTGAATTAGCGGGTAGCCCTCCTATATATAGCCTTATATCATTATAAGGCCTCCTTGCAAATACGTTTCAACATTATCTATTGATCTAAAGCGTATTTCGTACAGCTTTTTTACACCATTTTAGCTAATTCAGAAATAGTTCGATGCTCGATAAAATTATACGCTTTTTCCTCGAAAATAAACTTGTGGCCGTCCTATTAGCCGTTGGCTTAGTGGGCTGCGGTATTGCCGTAGCGCCTTTTTCCTGGGATATAGACTTTATGCCCAGAGATCCGGTCTCTGTAGATGCAATCCCCAACCTGGGCGAGAATCAGCAGATTGTTTATACCGAATGGCCCGGCCGATCCCCACAGGATATTGAAGATCAGATTACATATCCGCTTACTACCCAACTGCTTAATGTGCCGGGTGTAAAAACGGTGCGAAGCAGCTCTATGATGGGGGTCTCCAGCATCTATATAATATTTGAAGAAGATGTAGAATTCTACTGGAGTCGATCGCGTATTCTTGAAAAGCTTAACTCCCTGCCCTCAGGAACACTACCCGAGGACGCCAATCCGGCGCTGGGTCCCGACGCCACGGCACTGGGACAAATTTTTTGGTATACACTCGAAGGTAGGGACAATGACGGAAATCCCACTGGTGGATGGGATCTCGAAGAGTTGAGGAGTATTCAGGATTTCCAGGTTGGCTATGCGCTATCATCAGCTAGCGGTGTCGCAGAAGTAGCGGCTATTGGGGGCTATAGCAAAGAGTACCAGATTGATGTGGATCCCGAAGCGATGAAGGTCTATGACATCACACTCACTGATGTGTTTAAAGCCGTTAAGGAAAGCAATGCCGAAGTAGGAGCCCGAACAATCGAGATGAACAACGTGGAGTACTTCGTGCGCGGCATAGGCTATGTCAAAAGCCTCGAAGATCTAGAACAGGCTGTGGTTGCTGTAGAAGATAATACGCCTGTGCGTATCCAGGATGTGGCCCATGTCAGCTACGGACCCGCACTTCGCCGCGGTGCCCTTGATAAAGGCGGAGCCGAAGCGGTCGGTGGAGTTATAGTGGCCCGGGATGGTGAAAATCCTCTGGAAGTCATCAATAACGTAAAAGATAAAATTACTGAAATTTCAGCAGGACTTCCTTCCAAAACATTAAGCGACGGCACTGAATCTCAAGTAGAAATCGTACCATTTTATGACCGTTCAGAACTTATCTATGAAACCCTTGGCACACTCGAAGAAGCGTTAAATCTTGAGGTATTAATTACCATCATCGTTATAGTTGTGATGGTATTTAACCTCCGGAGTTCGCTACTCATTTCCGGTATGCTCCCGCTGGCTGTACTCATGACTTTCATCGCTATGAAACTGGGTAATGTGGAAGCCAATATTGTGGCTCTTTCGGGAATTGCCATTGCTATCGGTACCATTGTGGATGTGGGAGTCATTATGTCGGAAAATATGCTCCGCCATATGGAGGAGTCTGATGGAAATGAATCTTTATTGGAAATCATTTTCCGCGCCTCCAGTGAAATGGCGTCGGCCGTACTTACTGCTGTCACGACCACGATAGTTAGCTTTCTTCCGGTCTTTACAATGGTGGCTGCAGAAGGAAAGCTTTTTCGTCCCCTGGCTTTTACCAAAACGTTTGCACTGGTTGCCTCTATTATTATTGCCATCACGCTCATTCCACCTTTTGCCCACTGGCTATTTTCAATCAATATTAAGAAGAAAGCGATTAAACTGTTTTGGAATGGATTACTGGTAACAGGCGGACTGGTTCTGCTGTTTTCTCCATATACATGGGCCGCACTTGCATTATTAGCATTCGGACTTCTTAACGGTGCCGTGGTCTTATATCCAAGATACGAAGAGCATCGTCCATGGATAAATATTGCTATTGTTGTGCTGGTAGTCACCTACTTGTTCAGCCGTTATTGGCTGCCCCTGGGACCAAGTACCTCATTCTTCCTCAACTTTTTATTTGTCGCACTTCTGATTGCCATCATCCTGGGAGTATTTCAGCTTATAGTGCATTATTATCGCTCAATGCTTCACTGGTGCCTTAACCATAAATGGGGCTTTTTATCAATACCTGCTGGCTTTGTAACTCTCGGACTTGTAATCTGGCTTGGTTTTGCCGGTGTCTTTGGATTTGTTGCCAACGGATTTAACTCCATTGGCATTGATATCAAGTCAACCGATACATGGACAGCAGCTACGGAGACTTTTCCAGGACTTGGTGAAGAAT
>JBEPXF010000371.1:0-2856 GCA_041642075.1 Fodinibius sp. | reverse complement strand
AGAAATCAGAACGAAAGCATTTCAGATATTTGAACGCGGGCAGGAAATTGCCAATAAACAGGGACTCATTCTGGTAGATACCAAATATGAGTTCGGGCTGTATGACGGAAAGCTAACCCTTATTGATGAAGTCCATACTGCCGATTCTTCTCGGTATTTTTATTCAGATGGGTATGAGCAGAGACTAAAAGAAGGGAAACCTCAAAAACAACTCTCTAAGGAATTTCTGCGGGAATGGCTTATGGAGCACGATTTCCAGGGCAAAGAAGGTCAAGAGCTTCCCGACCTGCCGGATTCATTGCGCATCAAGGTTTTTGAACGCTATTCCGAATTATTTGAAAAACTGACGGGTAAATCTTTTGAGCCTACTCCTATTAATACCAATGACCTGAACAAAAAGCTGCAGGAAATATTTATTAAATATCAATAGCAGGTTCTGAAGAATAACTACTCTCTTCACCCGTAGGATTAAACTTATCGGCCAAGCGGCTAAGGGCTTTTTTTCCCAGCATAGCCTTCCGTGCAAAATTACGTTCTTTGTCATTTTGAGACAGATAATCCTCGAACGACTCGAGCTCTGAACGATTTAAATTGCCGTCTAAATAATCGGTTAAAAAATTGGTGAGTGTTTCATCACGATCAAATTCGGTAATATCCATAACAAATAGAGTATGAGGGTAATAAATGATATAACAAGTTCAACTATTATCCTCATACCGGAATTACGCCGAGATTGTTCCCGGAAAAACGTGACTTTCTAAAAGCTCCTGTAATTTTGCCCGTCCCCGGTTAATACGCGACTTAACCGTACCCATGGGCAAGTCGGCAATCTCGGAAATTTCATCGTAGGAAAGCTGTTGAATATCCCGTAAAACGACCACTTCACGGAAATCTTCGCTGAGTTCCATAAGGGCCTTTTCCAGTTCATCCATGCACATTTTTTCGTGTAATACATCATCAGGCAGGATATCGGGATCCTCCAGCTTCATGGGACGATCTTCAGAATCGTCGGGATCCTTATGGATGGTGACTTTAGTCATCCGTTTTTTCTTTTTGTACAGGCTTTTCGCCAGGTTAATTGCGATAGTGTACATCCAGGTAGAAAATTTGGCAATACGCTCATAGGAATGCCGACTGCGAAAAACGCGAAAGAACGTTTCCTGTACCAAATCTTCACAGTCGTTGTGATTGTGCGTATAGCGATATAAGAAATTGTGCAACCGATCCTGGTAGCGCTCGACTAATAAATTAAAAGCTTCTTCGTAACCAGATTGAAAATGCTCCATTAAATCTTCATCAGATAACTGCTGAAGTTTTGCTCTGGATAATGCTTCCATAAATAATAGACCCTACTTAACTTGCGATTGACAATGTTTAGAATCATCAACAACCGCTGCGGGTATCAGTTGATGATTCTCTTAATCATCAGGAGAAGTATTGTCGAGGGGTCCATTGTTGAAAAACCTTTTGCCGCTCTATCGGCATCCAGTAGTGTTTCAAAAATTCTGGGCATTTCTGAAAGCTTAAAAGCTGAAGCGTCTTTCCACAGTTTATTAAAGTACCAGTTATTACTGACACCTAAGGTTTTCTGAACTTGTTTTTTCGAATTACCCTTAGCGGACAAACGCTGAATCTGCCAGATGTTTGAAAACACATTGTAAAAGAACCCCACGGAACGAATAATTTCTCCCGTGTTCGCTTTAGAGTGTTGCAACATCTGTTCCGCAATAAAGAGGGACTTATCCAGATTCCGCTCAAACAGGGCGTCTTTTAGCTCAAACACCGAATATTCGCGATAAAGGCCGATTATTTTTTTTATATCCTCTTTTTTTATCGCATCGGAAGTGTCCACAAAAGTACACACTTTATCTATTTCTGTGGACAGTAACTGCAAATCGCTCCCCACATATTGTGCCAGCATCTGTGCTGCCGGCGGACGAATAGTCTTGTTATGTTGGTTTTTTACCCAGTTCATAATCCA
Source organism: Fodinibius sp. (assembly GCA_041642075.1). Lineage (GTDB taxonomy): Bacteria > Bacteroidota > Rhodothermia > Balneolales > Balneolaceae > Fodinibius. The sequence continues at coordinate 875 of JBEPXF010000371.1, read as the reverse complement.
GTCGGCCAGCTTATAATCCGGTACTTCTTCAAATTCCTGGTATCGGACATGCTCTCCTTTTTTTATGGCCTTCCCGATTTTCGTACGTCCATTTGGCTTTTTTGAATCTATGCAAACAAACAGCGTCGTTGGGTTGGGATTTTTCAGGTAGGGAATAAAATCGTCAACTTCTCCACCGTAACTGCTCTCTTCACTATAGCTGCTAAGTTTACTAAAATCCCGAAGGATAACGACCCGCTCATCCGCCATCATTGGATAACTGCGAATGATGGAAAGCACCTTCTCAGGAGTAACATCGCGACCGTAGAGAAGATCAAAGTTAAAATCTTTTTGATCTTCCGGGACCAGCCCTTCCACCACATCCTGGAGCTTATCCAAGAAAAATTTTTCTTCACCGCAAAAAAAGTATACCGGTTTCCGGTCTCCTGACTTTAGTTCTTTCAGGAGATCAGAATAGTGATCGATACTGGTCTTTTTGGCCACGTTGTTTTTGGTTATCGGTTGTATAGTATGTTATTGGTTACCTGTTCTTCACAATAACCAATAACAACGAATTAAAAACTAAGGAGTCAATCTTCCCATCATGCGGGGAAATGGAATGGTCTCGCGAACATGATCGAGTCCACAAAGCCAGGCAACTGTTCGTTCCAGTCCCAGGCCAAAGCCCGAGTGAGGTACGGTCCCATACTGCCGCAGATCAAGGTACCACTGGAAAACATCTTCCGGAAGGTTATGCTCAGCAAGGCGCGTCTTGAGCGTATCCAGATCGGCTTCACGCTCGCTCCCTCCGATCACTTCCCCATAGCCTTCCGGGGCCAGCATGTCTACCGCCAGAGCCAGGTTTTCATTCTCGGGGTCGCGCTTCATATAAAAAG
>JBEPXF010000370.1:0-2887 GCA_041642075.1 Fodinibius sp. | reverse complement strand
TATAATCCCGTGTATTAATGGGAATACCCTCACTTTCCGCCTTACGCTTGGAAAGCTTTCCGCCGCTGGGAGACATAATAAGTGGCAGGTGTGCCATTTTCGGGGGTTCCCATCCAAAATATTCGTACATCAGGATATGCTTGGGAGTACTGCTAAGCCATTCCTCTCCGCGAATAACATGCGAAACTTTCATTAAGTGATCATCAACCACATTAGCCAGATGATACGTAGGCATGCCGTCTGACTTCAGTAGTACCTGGTCATCCAGACCCTTACTTTCAAATGAAACAAATCCTCGGATCTCATCTTCGAACCGAATGGTTTCGCGCCGAGGTACTTTTAACCGAATTACATACTCATCGCCTTCTTCCAACTTGCGCTCAACTTCTTCCTGCGGAAGAGTCAGGCTATTCTTCATAGACATACGTGTAATAGCATCATATTTGGGAGCAGGATTACCCGACTTTTTCAGACGTTCACGCATTTGATCCAGTTCTTCCGTTGTATCAAATGCATAATAGGCATTGCCCTGTTCTATCAGCTGCTCAGCATACTCTTTATACATCTCCTTACGCTCACTTTGGCGGTAGGGACCAACCTCGCCAGGTTTGCCCGGGGCTTCATCGAAATCTATGCCACTCCACAGCAAAGATTCTACAATATCTTCCTCCGCCTCTTCCACATATCTTTCCTGATCGGTATCTTCAATACGAAGAATAAAGTCACCATCATTATTTTTGGCAAAAAGATAATTATACAGGGCCGTCCGCAGGCCACCGATATGTAATAATCCGGTGGGGGACGGTGCAAATCGTACACGTACAGAACCTTCCATAAATATTTTCCTAAATTTGTTTTAATCTTGATCTGTAAACGCTAAAAATAAAGCTTATAAAGCATTAATTACAGAACAATTAATATATCTTTTCTTTATCCGTTTATAGAAGAGAAACAGCTCCAGAAACATAATGTCCGGAATTAAGTTATTTATTATCACTTGACGAAGATCGTCTTTAAAGTTGTAAACCGTGAATTAATTCTCATAATCTAAATTTACTGCTATGCTATTATGAAAAAGAAGTCTTTTTTAATCTTAATAGTGGTCCTTGCTATCATACTTGTGATGGAAAGCTGTAAGACTGTCAAGCGAACCTTCCAACCAATGAGTCCCTATGAAAGCTACAAAAAATCCCTACTGGATAGTCCGATAGGTGATAAACCAATGGTTCAAAAATGGATACAGGAGGGAGATTCAGCACTGTCCCAAGCCGTCGAAACCTCCATTCCACATAAAGTTACGGTTTCGTATTTCAAAGACGAACCAGTGGCTTACTCCTGGCAATTAGATATGGAGCGGGGAAGAGTTCTCAATGCCAGGATATCCCAAATAGATACGACCCACCAGCTATTCATGGACCTGTTTGCCATTGGCCATGAGAACGAAGAACCATCCAGAATAATGTCTGCAGAGGATTCACTGCTGCATTACGAAAGTGAACAAAATCATACGGTCATCCTGAGATTACAGCCGGAACTTTTAGTCAGTGGATCTATAACTCTCTCTATAACAGATGATCCTTCCATGAATTTTCCAGTTGATAATGCAAGTCCAGCAAATATAAAAAGTTTTTGGGGCGCTCCCCGCGATGGAGGGGCACGTCGACATGAAGGAGTGGATATCTTTGCAGACCGTGGTACCCCTGCTATTGCAGCAGCAAAAGGACAGATATCACGTACCGGCACCAGTAATCTCGGTGGAAATATCGTTTGGCTGCGTGCAGACGGACGGGGATTATACTACGCCCACCTGGATTCTATCACTGTCCAGAGCAGGCAAAAGGTTGAAATTGGGGATACACTGGGTTTAGTGGGCAACTCCGGCAACGCCCGAACGACTCCACCTCATCTCCATTTTGGGATTTATGATAATGGCGCCGTGGATCCTCTTCCCTTTATTGATGATCCCAGTGCAAGCCCCTCCGATCCGGATGTGGATATTTCATTAATTGGCAAATGGAGTCGAGTCCAAAATGATAAAGCCAATGTCCGTCCACTGCCTTCCACCCAAAGAGCTCCTATTGCAAGCCTGAATCAAAATGAAGCTGTTCGAATTCTTGGAGCTACCGACTCTTGGTATCAAGTTAAGCTGCCGGATAATAGAAAAGGATTTATTTACGGTCCATTGCTGGAAGCCACTGAGGAACCTCTCCAAATGATATCAACTGCAACTGGTGACTCCCTTTTTGAACATTTTTCCGCCCAAAATCCTTTACTGGTAACGGCAAATGAGCAGGAGATCCCAGCCTTTGCCGACTATAGAAATAAGCAGTTGGTAAGATATAATAACCGTCTGATGTGGATGAAACCAGATAGCTGATGTGAGAAGTTAGAAGCTTTTAAGTAGCTTTGTGTAAAACGAATTTCTTTTCTGGAAGCCTGAAACTAGCGGCTGGATAAACCGTTGTGATAGAAATAGATAATGTTTACGAATCCCTTAAAATCTCTTTGAATTGAAGTTAGCTCTACTCCTTCCCCAATTTGCACCGAATTTATATGATTTGTCTGTAATGTTACAGGCCGACCGGATTATCCTGCAGGATGTCGAACGATGGTCACGAAAAAGCCGGGTTCACCGAGCTAAAATCCGTGTGCCAAATGGCACGCAGTGGCTTAACATCCCCATTCAAACCGAAGACCGGAAAAAAGCAATTCGAGAAGTACGTATAGATCATTCGGAGGATTGGATTACTCCCTTACTGCGCAGTATTGAATATAACTACCGGAACAGCATCTATTATGACTTTTATGAGCCGGAAATAAAAGCCGACTTCAAATCCGCGACGGACTACACGTACTTGATGGACTTTATACTCTATCTACAAAAACG
>JBEPXF010000369.1:0-2942 GCA_041642075.1 Fodinibius sp. | reverse complement strand
CTGTATGAAGCCGTAATAGATTGCTTTATTGAACTTTACGAGCGTGGCTATATCTACCGCGGCAAGCGGATGATCAATTGGGATCCCGAAGCAAAAACGGCGCTCTCCGACGAAGAGGTTATCCACCGGGAAGAAAATTCAAAGCTCTATCACGTCCGGTACAAAATTAAGGGCAGTGATGAGTGGGTTACAATTGCCACTACACGTCCGGAAACTATCTTGGCTGATACGGCTGTCTGCGTACATCCAGAAGATGAGCGATATCAAGATCTGATCGGTAAAACAGCCATTATTCCAATCGTGGAACGAGAGGTCCCGGTTATTGCTGATGAATATGTAGATATGGAATATGGAACCGGCTGCCTGAAGATCACTCCGGCCCACGACGAAAATGACTACGAGATCGGTCAGAAGCACGATCTCGAAATTATCGACATACTTAATCCCGACGGAACACTAAATGAAGCGGCCGAAAACTATATTGGAGAAGACCGCTTTGATGCTCGTGAACTGATCATAAATGACCTTGAAGGGCTCGATCAACTTATTGATGTCGAAGAATTAGAAAACAAAATTGGGTATTCCGAGCGTACTGACGCTATTATCGAACCACGTCTTTCGCTTCAATGGTTCTGCCAGATGGATAAACTGGCTAAGCCGGCCCACGAAAATGTGATGAACGACAACATCGAGTTTCATCCATCCAAGTTTAAAAATTCCTACAATCACTGGATGGAAAATATTCGCGACTGGTGTATTTCGCGTCAGCTTTGGTGGGGACAGCGCATTCCCGCCTGGTATTACGGAGACGGCAAAGATGATTATGTAGTTGCTAAAACGGAAGAAGAAGCTATTAAAAAAGCACGTGAAAAGTCAGGGAATACTGATCTTTCAACTGATGATGTTCGTCAGGATGAAGATGTGCTCGATACCTGGTTTTCCTCATGGCTGTGGCCGATTACCGTTTTTGATCCAGAGTTTATCCGTACCGGTGAAGCTAATGATGAGCTAGAGTACTACTACCCTACACAGGATTTGGTTACCGCCCCGGAAATCATGTTTTTCTGGGTTGCGCGAATGATCATGTCTGGATACGAGTTTAAAGGCGATAAGCCTTTCAGCAATGTCTATTATACAGGCATCGTCCGCGATAGCCAGCGACGCAAAATGTCCAAATCATTGGGGAACTCTCCCGATCCGCTCAAGCTTATGGAGCAATATGGAACAGACGGTGTGCGCGTTGGGATGTTATTCTCCTCTCCTGCTGGCAATGACTTGCTGTTTGAAGAGCAGCTCTGTGAACAGGGGCGTAATTTTGCTAATAAGATCTGGAATGCGTTCCGGTTCTTGTCGATGAATCGCACCGAAGAAACGCAACTTTCGGATTCTCTGGAAATTGACGAGGATAATCTTGTCGACCGCTGGATGCTCTCACGGCTGCACGAAACGATTGATGCCATCAATAAGGATATGGAATCCTTTCGAATTAACGAGGCGCTGCATAAAATTTACTCGTTGATATGGGATGATTTCTGCGACTGGTATATAGAGCTTATTAAAGCTGATGAGCCCGGCGCAAGCATTCCTGAAAATCGCCTGTCGCGGGGATTCAATTTCTTTGAGCAACTGATGAAACTCTTGCATCCGTTTATGCCGTTCATCACAGAGGAAATTTGGCAGCTTACCCGCAACCGTGACACTGAGGAAGCGATGATCGTAGCTTCTTGGCCAAAATTCGATGAAGAGGCTGTTTCAAAGGACAATCGAGCCCTTTTTGAGTCTATCCAAAAGATGATTTCTGCTATCCGTAATATTCGTGCGGAATTTAAGCTGAGTCCCAATGATGAGATTAATCTTCTTATCAAGGCCAAGGATGAAGAAACCGCCAAAGCGTTAAGCGACAATGAGTGGATTTTCCACAAGCTTCAATCCATTGATACGTTTAAAGTAGAAGCGGATCTGGATAAGCCCGAAACATCGGCCTCTGCCGTTATTGAAGGTACGGAGTTATTTGTCCCGCTGGAGGGACTCATCGATCTGGATAAAGAACGCGAGCGCATCCAAAAAGAAATTGACCGTTTGGAAGGATTCTTGAAATCTATCGAGGGCAAGCTTAATAACGATGGTTTCGTGAATAATGCACCGGAAGATGTTGTCCAGCGTGAACGCGATAAGAAAGAAGACACTGAAACAAACCTGGAAAAGTTACGCGAAATTTTAAGCGAATTGGATTCGTAATGACTCCCAATAAAGCGGATATCTTCGAAGGAAGATCCCTCCGCATTTATTTTGCGAAGTCGGTAGGTGTAATAACAAACAACAAGATATTTAGTTTTTAGCATTTTATGCCTAAAGAACCAGATTTTATACATGATCTGAATGAACAGCAAAAACGGGCGGTACGCCATACCGAAGGTCCCCTACTCATTGTAGCGGGGGCTGGCAGTGGTAAAACCCGCGTGCTTACCTATCGTATAGCTTATCTTATTCAGCAGCAGAAGGCAGCCCCGGATGATATTTTGGCTCTTACGTTCACCAACAAGGCTGCCAAAGAGATGAAAGAGCGTATTCAGCAGCTTATTGGGGATGAGGCACGCAGACTCTGGATGGGAACTTTTCACTCGGTCTTTTCAAAAATTCTGCGTTTTGAGGCAGAAAAGATTGGTTTTACCTCGAACTATTCTATTTATGATACTGAGGATTCCAAAAATGCCATTAAGCAGCTGCTTCGGGAAAATAATTACGATCCTAAAGAGATACGTCCCCGTACTATTCAGCGGCTTATCAGCGATGCCAAAAATGAGCTCATCTATCCTGATCATTACCAGGAAAAATTTGTGCACAGTACGCTTGATGATATTACCGCCAAAATCTATGGGCAGTATGTTGAGCGCCTGAAACACAATAATGCGATGGACTTTGATGACCTCCTTGTCAAGCCC
>JBEPXF010000368.1:0-2943 GCA_041642075.1 Fodinibius sp. | reverse complement strand
TTAGCGTTTCAAAAACCTTTCCGGTCCAGAGGTCGGGATTGGTATCGGGTGAGAAAGCATCATGGAAAATATAGTCGGCTCCGATAGATTCGTCAGGGCTGAAATCCGAAAAGAATCCATTGAAAAGATGGACATCAATGTTGCCCAATAAGGTAAAGTGATTGAACCCCTCCTGAAGGTCATTAAAAAGTGCAATAACTTTCCGGACTGTCTGGGGATGGGTGAGATAATCTTGGTAGTTAAACTGTTGAACGATTTCAGTTTTTAGAGGGAAGGCCTCAATAGTGTAGTAGTGGATATGGACTTCCGATTGCCGGTTGAGATAGTAGTCCAGTAACAGCATGAGATTAAGTCCCGTACCAAAACCCAGCTCAAGAATAGTGATATCTTCCTGTTTGGATAAATCCTCTGGCAGGCCTGTTTGCTCAAAAAACACATAGCGGCTTTCGGCTACGGCTCCATTGGGGTTGTGATAATGCTGGTCAAATTGAGAGGAGTAAACCGTGTGGGAGCCGTCGCGCGTTTCAACAAGTTGGTTTTCTGACTTTTCGTGGGACATTCACGCTAACTTATCAGTTCAGAAGTTTCTGCTGTAATATAATAAAAAATGCCCCGGTAAACGCATTACTGTTGTTGTTCCGCAATTTTCTGTAGTTCCTTTTCCAGCTGTTTGAGCTCTTCGAGATTCTTTAATTCCTTCAGTTCATCCAACTCTTGGAGGTTCTCCAGTTCTTGTATGAACTGCTCAAAATTTTCAATATTCTTAAAGTTTTCCAAAACCTTCAGGGTTTCCAGCTTTTCGAGCTTGACGGAGATAGAATCTGAAATATCGCTCTTACCTTCTACAGATGGAATGGCCGGAACCGAAAAAGAAGCGTGATCAATATGATTCTGAGAGGTCGTCTCTTCTGGGGTTAACAGGTAGATTCCGAGGGCAGTTAGTACAAGTCCAGAAAGTATGATTTCCCAGGATTTTTTTCGACGTTTCATAAGACAAAAGATGTTAAAGTTCGCAAACAAAATGACTGTATCATAAAGTACGGATTCTTATCAAAAAAGTTACAAAATTAAGTTCAGGGACTTCCGCTAAATTGCCTATTTTTGAGAATTATAGCAGTTATTATAAAACTTGAATGTCTATGGATTTACATACGATTAAAGAAAAAGCCCGGCAGTATCACGATAAGATGGTGGCTATACGCCGACACCTGCATCAATATCCTGAGTTGAGCTATGAAGAAACGGAAACCACAACGTTTATCCTGGAAAAGCTAAAAGAACTGAATATCCCGGCTGATCGTCCTTTGGATACCGGTTGTATAGGGATTATTGAGGGAGGAAAAACATCTGACAAGGTCGTGGCATTACGTGCGGATATCGATGCGCTTTCCATAGCGGAAGAAGGAGAGCATAAATCGGAATTTAAATCTAAAAATGAAGGAGTTGCCCACTGCTGCGGGCATGATGCCCATACTGCCAACTTATTGGGAGCAGCTCATATCCTGGCTGATCTCAAAGAAGAGATTGAGGGGACGGTACTGCTTATATTTCAACCCGGAGAAGAGAAACTGCCGGGCGGGGGACGGCTACTCTGTGAAACAGGCTATCTGCAGGAGAAAGGGGTGGATGTGATTTACGGTTTACACTCGTATCCGGGTCTGGAACCCGGACGAATTGCCTTGCGCAAGGGACCCCTTATGGCCCGGCCCGATGAGTTTGAAATTGAGGTTATTGGGGAAGGAGGACACGCCGCTTCTCCTCACGAAGCAATAGATCCGGTTGTGATGTCTGCCCAGATTATAAATCAGATACAGACCATTGTCAGTCGAAATGTAGATCCCAGTGAGGCTGCAGTTGTTACGGTAGGGAAGGTTGCAGCTGGCTCGGTACACAATGTCATTCCCGAAAAGGCGGAAATGCTGGGGACGGTCCGAACGTTTGCCCAGGAAACCGCTGATATGATTAAAGATCGTATTGAAGGAATTGTCAAAGGCGTAACGGAGGCTTCGGGTGGGAGCTATAACTATAGTTTTAACTATGGGTACCCCGCGGTACACAATACTGATTGGGCCACGGATGCGGTTGTAGAAACGGCCGGTGAGTTGCTGGGGTCAGATAATGTGGTACTTTTGGATAAGCCTATCATGGCGGGGGAAGACTTTGCCTTTTACCAGCAGGAGTTCCCGGGCGTATTTTTCTTTTTGGGTACCGGAACGGAAGAGAGCGGTTCAACCTATTCATGGCATCATCCAAAGTATAATATTGATGAAGAGTGCTTTACCACCGGGGCCGCCCTGATGGCTTCTTTTGTTTTCCAGGGAATTCCGGAGGGTTAAATGGATTAGTTGAGAGTTTAAAATTGTCATTTCAAGTGAAAGTATTTTTGTTATTGAGGCAATACTGAAGTCAATCCTCCTGTCCTCCTTCGCCAGAGGAACTCATAGGTGGATATGAATGCTGCGGATTGCTTGCTGGGCGGGTAACGTAAGTCCCTCTTGGAGAAGAGGGATTTAGGGAAATTGAAGCCGGTTTGTTCATAGGGCTTTATCCTTAGCTTCAATTACTCAACGGGTTAATGGAATTTAGTTGGATTAGACTTTTGGGATAGTCCATTGATATCATATATATAACCTATATCATTTATTAATTTTCTAATTTCGTATGCAATTACACACCTCTTTTTGGGAAGCCGATGTTATCCATAACCGTTATGACTTGATCATTGTAGGTGCCGGTATCGTGGGACTCTCGTCGGCTCTTTTCTATAAGCGGAAACATCCCGGAAAACGAGTGCTTATATTAGACCGGGCCTTACAACTACTCGGTGCCAGCACCCGTAATGCCGGATTTGCCTGTGTGGGATCCATTAGTGAACATCTGGCGGATATGGAAAAGGAGTCGGAGAAAAATATCGGCCGGAGAATCAGCCGACGCTACCAGGGA
>JBEPXF010000367.1:0-2995 GCA_041642075.1 Fodinibius sp. | reverse complement strand
ATAACAACAACTGGTTTGCCGCCTGGGCTTACTGGCTGTTAAAGTATTATGGGCACGAAGATGCTCGTATTCTGGATGGCGGCCGCAAGAAGTGGCAAGCCGAAAATCGTGAATTGACGACCGATGAGCCTGATCTTAGCACTGGTGATTACTCCATTGAGGAGGTAAATGAAGAATACCGTGCCTTCCGCAATGATGTTGCCGAACTTATAGAGGGCGATGACTTTGGCTTGGTGGATGTCCGTTCTCCTGAAGAGTTTAGTGGCGAAAAGCTGGGCCCTGAAGGACTAAATGAAGGTGCGCAGCGAGGTGGTCATATACCTGGGGCATCCAATATTCCCTGGTCTAAGGCGGTCAATGAAGATGGTACCTTTAAAAGCAAAGAAGAGTTGCAGGAAATTTACAAGAATGAGGGAGTTACCCCTGACAAAGATATTATCGCATACTGCCGTATTGGTGAACGATCGGCACACTCCTGGTTCGTATTAAACGAATTGCTCGAATATCCAACCGTACGAAATTACGACGGTTCATGGACCGAGTGGGGTAACCTGGTTAACGCACCTATCGAGCGGTAATTTCTAACCATTTAAACAACTGGAAATCCTTTATGGGTTCTCGACGAAAACGAACAAAAAGTAAAATCGAAGTCATAAAGGAGAACAGCGATTATCTGCGAGCGCCTCTTGCTGAAGAAGTGGGAAATGATTCTTCCCACTTCGGCAAGGAGGCAATCCAGGTGCTGAAATTTCACGGCACCTACCAGCAAGATGATCGTGATCTCCGAGAAGGTCGCGACCGACACTATATTTTTATGATCCGGGGACGACTGCCCGGTGGTAAAATGACTCCCGAACAATATCTGGCGATTGATGAAGTCGCCGATGAATATGCGGATCAGACCCTAAGGGTTACAACCCGGCAGGCGTTTCAACTGCATGGAATTATTAAGGATGAGCTCAAAGAAACCTTGCAGGAAATCAATAATTCATTGATTACTACACTGGGAGCCTGCGGAGATATTGTCCGAAACGTAATGGTTACACCTGCACCTGATATCGATGGGCGTCAGGCTAAAGTCCAGGCGTTTGCCGATGATCTTTCTGATATCCTCCTTCCTGCCAGCAAAGCCTATCACGAAGTCTGGCTGAATGGAGATAAGGTATATTCCGGTAAGGAAGAGGTTACAGATAGTGAGCCTCTGTATGGACACAGCTACTTGCCGCGTAAATTCAAGGTGGGAATCGCACTGCCCAAAGATAACAGTATTGATGCTTATACCCAGGATATCGGATTGGTAGCATTGTTCGATGATGATAATGAAATCGAAGGCTTCAATGTAATTGTCGGTGGCGGGATGGGCATGAACCATCGCAAGGAGGAAACGTTTCCACGACTGGGCGATGATCTCGGATATATTTCCAAAGAGAAAGTGGTCGATGTAGTTAAAACTATCATTGAGATACAGCGCGATCACGGGGATCGAAAAAATCGCAAGCAGGCCCGAATGAAATATCTGATTCATAAATGGGGACTGGAAAAGTTTGAAAATGAACTCGTAGAACGGCTTGGATATGAGCTGGAACCTTTTCGAGAGCTGCCCGACTTTGAACTGGATCTTTATCTCGGCTGGAATAAACAGTCGGATGGCAACTGGTTTTTAGGACTCTCTATTGAGAATGGTCGTATTAAAGATGATGGTGCTCTTCAGCTGAAAACCGCACTACGCAAGGTTGTTAAAGAATATCAGACAGGTGTTCGATTGACTCCGAATCATAACGTCATTCTCACGGATGTATCCGAGGATGATAAAGCTGCTATAGAGCAGATTTTTGATGAGCATGGAGTCTTGCTGGATGATGAGCTTTCCAATGCGATTAAGTATTCGATGGCATGCCCCGCACTTCCCACCTGTGGATTGGCTATTACTGAGTCGGAACGCGCGCTTCCGGATATCATCAGGGATTTAGATGACGTACTCCATGAACTCGGTCTCGAAGACGAGAAGTTGTCTGTGCGTATGACAGGCTGCCCGAATGGCTGTTCCCGACCGTATGTAGCGGATATCGGTTTTGTGGGTCGCTCACTTGATAAATATTCTATTTTTATTGGTGGAGATCCTTCCGGAACCCGTTTAAATAGTCGTTACAAAGATCTGGTTGAGCGCGAAAATCTCGTAAATGAGGTTCGTCCGTTACTCGAGCATTTCAAAGATAATCGTGTTAATGACGAATCATTTGGAGACTTCTGGGAAAGAGTTGGTATTGAAGAAGCCGAACAAGTTGTCGCATAACAATCATAACATCGTACTATGAGTATTCAACCACATCAATACCAGAACTGTGGAAAAGTTTACCTTGTTGGAGCAGGGCCGGGAGATCCCGACTTGATTACCGTTAAGGGATCAAAAGTGCTGGAGAAGGCCGAGGTAATTGTATATGATCGGCTGGCTAATCCAGCACTTTTGTCTCTTACGAGGGATCGCTCAGAGCACTTGTACGTCGGGAAACGTCCCGGCAAGCCATCGGTATCGCAAAAACAGATTAATCATATTCTAATCACCAAAGCCCAGGAAGGCAAAACGGTGGCAAGACTTAAGGGAGGTGATCCTTTCGTCTTTGGCCGGGGAGGGGAAGAATGTGAGGCATTGCGTAAAGAGGATATTCCGTTCGAAATAGTACCGGGAATCAGCAGTGCATTGGCCGCTCCGGCCTTTGCCGGTATTCCCGTAACGCATCGAAATGTAGCACGATCATTTACGGTGGTTACCGGACATACTATTAAGAATGCGGATACTTTTGCCAACTGGGAACACCTGGTCAACGCAGATACGCTTGTCATTCTTATGGGAATCAAGAGTCTTCCAAACATAGCTGAAATTCTTATAAAATATGGCCGGAAAGCAGACACGCCTGTAGGTGTTATTGAACAGGCGACCTATCAATCCCAGCGAACGGTACTCGGCACATTAGAAACCATTGCTGAGAAAGCTAAA
>JBEPXF010000366.1:0-3011 GCA_041642075.1 Fodinibius sp. | reverse complement strand
ACAAAACTGGGATCAGCCTATTTAAACAGAGAAGTGGGGAATGCAAAGTGGATAGATGCACGAAGTTGTATTAAAACCGTCGCTCCCCAAAATGCAAATGAACGCTCTCTTATACTCTCTGCTATAAGTGATACTGATTTTGATGAATCCTTAGCACAAAAGCTTCGCAATGCAGGAGATTTGGTTGTTACGCAGGGATTCATCGGAAGTGATGCAGAGGATAAGACCGTGGTACTGGGACGGGGAGGTTCTGATGTGTCAGCAGCCTATTTTGCAGCTAAGATAGGAGCAGAAAGGCTGGAAATTTGGACTGATGTACCGGGACTTTTTTCGGCGAACCCCCAGAACGTACCTTCAGCTCGATTATTGAATCAGTTGAGTTATGAAGAAGCGCAGGAGATTGCCACCAATGGCGCCGAGGTATTGCATCCACGCAGTATTATGCCTGCTCGCAAGAATAAAATACCGATACATGTTCGCTGTACGCAGCGTCCGGAATTGTCCGGGACAGTTATTTCGGAAGAGGGGGCAGATGATGAAGCATTGGTTAAAACCATTGCCGTCCGTAATAACGTGATTTTGGTCAGCATGGATTCGATGGGCATGTGGCAGCAGGTCGGCTTTTTAGCTGATGCTTTTGAGGTGTTTAGGAGATTCGGGCTTTCTATAGATTTGGTATCCACCTCGGAGTCGAATGTTACCGTTTCCCTGGATCCCGGACTTAATACACACTTTCAGGATATTCGCTCTTCTTTTGTAGAAGCCCTTGGAGAGTATTGCAGGGTCAGGGTAATAGAATCTGTTTCTGCGGTGAGCCTGTTAGGGCGCCGGATACGAACCATCTTGCATCAGCTGGGCGGTGCTTTTGAAGTATTTGAAGAACACAAAGTTTACCTGGTAAGTCAGGCTGCTAATGATTTGAACTTTACTTTTGTAGTAGAAAGCGAGCAGGCCGACCGGCTGGTTCGCCAGCTGCACGACCATGTAATTACACAATCCGGAAATCAGGCCTCATTCGGACTGACGTGGCCGGAGTTGATGGAGGATAAGAAGGAGGAAATTCATGATGTATCCCTGTGGTGGAAGGAAAAACAACAGCAGTTATTAGATGTTGCGAAGGAATCAGGTCCCTGCTATGTATATGATACCGATACGCTGCGCACATACGGAAATCTTGTCAAAGGAATTGAACCCGTGGACCGATCCCTTTATGCGATTAAGGCTAATGCGAATCCTGAGGTTCTGAGGACCTTCCGGGAGCTGGGATTTGGCTTTGAATGCGTTTCCATTGGCGAAGTAAATCGGGTGATTGAACTGTTTCCCGATATCGATCGTAAAGATATTTTATTTACGCCGAATTTTGCACCTCGAACCGAATATGCCGAGGCGCTGGAGCTGGATGTGAATCTCACGCTGGATAATATATATCCTCTGCAGCAGTGGCCTGAACTGTTCAAGGGAGAGGAATTGTTCTTGCGCATCGATCCGGGCCACGGTCATGGTCACCACAAGCACGTAAAAACAGGAGGGAAGCATTCAAAGTTTGGCATTCCTCGCTTTGAAATTGAAGAAGTAGCCGAGCTTGTGGACGAGCTGGATCTGTCAATCAAGGGCCTTCATGCTCATATAGGGAGCGGAATAAAAGATCCCTTTTCCTGGAAGCGAACGGCTGTGATACTGCATGATGTTGCCAAGGAGCTGGGCGGCGTTGAAATTCTGGATCTGGGCGGTGGATTTGGTATCCGTGAAAACGAAACACAAGCCCACCTGGATATTCAGGAAGTAAGCGATTCCCTGCAAAAGTTTAAGGAAGCACATCCGGAGTACGAACTGTGGGTAGAACCCGGACGCTTCCTGGTAGCAGTAGCCGGAGTACTGCTTGCCAGCGTAACCCAATTAAAAGGCAAAGGGAAGGTAAAGTATGTAGGAGTAGATACCGGGATGAACTCCTTTATCCGTCCGGCGCTCTATGGAGCCCGCCATACTATCGTGAACCTGACAAGACTGGAAGAACCAAACAGCCAGTCTGTAAATATAGTGGGACCTATATGTGAGTCAGGTGATAAGCTGGGTATTGACCGGTTATTTCCGTATTCCGAGGAGGGAGATATTGTGCTGGTAGCAAATACTGGGGCCTATGGGCAAGTGATGAGCTCGAACTACAATCTTCGTACACCGGCTAGTGATGTCGTGATTTAGGTATTCGGATAGCAGATTGCGGTTTGGCGGATTTCGGATGCCGGTTTAGCGGTGGGCGGATAGCGGGTAACAGATGGCAGATTGCGGATGCCAGATAGCGGATACTGGATGGGTCCTAGGACTATTATTTTTTGCTAAGATGTCTTGATTGTACCGATTTCAGGAAACTATTTATCATCTTAGCGAGACTGATAAGTTTTGAATGAAGTTCCTCGTACAGTTTTTCATCTTTGAGTGAACCGGTCTCATGCAGTGTTTCCAGATGATCAATAGTCTCATCTGTAGATGCCAGAGCATAAATTATAAACCGGATAAAGTCGTTTTTATAGCGGCGTCTTCCATATCCTTCTACTATGTTAGCTTTTACTGCTTTCATAGATTGTCGAATTTGTGATCCTGTTTCATACAGCTCAAATTTTGGAAGCGCTAAAGTCATTTTGTGTATGTCAATAACTAATTCCCTTGATCGCTGCCAGATTTCCATTTTTTTATAACTCATCATTTACGAATTAAATTAATATGGTCCTTAGTAAGACCCTTTAATCCGTAATTCCTTACAAAAAATTTAAATAAAATTAAGTTCTCCTTATCCTAAATCCGCAAACTGCCATCCAGGTTCTGCCATCCGACAATTACAATAAAGTGGAATGATATCCCGTTATTAATTTGTTATATTACGAAAGCATTGAATGAAACAGGAGCAAGAACGTTCTTTGACATTTTGGGGGTGTAGTGGATTCGACGGGATGAGTAGCATCGCAGGTTGCATGCCGAGTTCGAGCGATGAACCTCGTAAAAAATCATCATGCATT
>JBEPXF010000365.1:0-3011 GCA_041642075.1 Fodinibius sp. | reverse complement strand
TTGATGATAATAACCGTTTGGTGCAGATAGGTACCTTCAATAATAACAGCCGTCCGGCCGACCTGCTAGGGATTCCTGACCTTAAAGAGGAAACATCCACCAATTACAGTGCAGGATTTACGCTTCGACCAGTTAATAATGTGAGCTTGACGACTGATTTCTACCAGATTGATGTGGAGGATCGCATCATATTGACCAGTGAATTCAATGTAAGTGAGCTGCCGGCAGGTATTGCAGATGAGCTTCGAGGCTACGGAGTATCTGCGGCAAACTTCTTTACCAATGCTATTGATACCCGAACGCGTGGGGTCGATATTGTAGCTACTTATGATCAGCCCTTTTCAAATGGCCATCGGCTGAACTTTTCACTGGGAGCCAACTTCAATGAGGTAGAGGTACAGGGAGCCGTGGAAACATCTCCACAGCTGGAAGATCAAGCTGATTTATACCTTCAGCCGTGGGATAGACTGCGGCTCGAAGAAGGCGATCCTCAGTCTAAGATTTCGGCCACTCTGCAATATGATATCGGTCCATTGTCCGCGATGGTCCGTGGAGTCAGGTTCGGAGAAGTAAGCCTGAATACCGGCGGTGCTTTTGGGGAGGCGCAGACATACAGTTCGAAATTTGTAACCGATCTAAGCATCACTTATGGAGTATCTGATGAATTAGATTTTACAGTTGGCGGAAATAATATATTTGATGTATATCCTGATGAGCACGTGTATGCCAATAGCTATTTTAACGTATTTAAATATCCGCCATCCCAACATGGGTTCAATGGAGCGTACTACTTTACAAAATTGACGCTGAATATTAATTAAGGACTTAAACAGGCTTGCAAGTAAGTAGGAGGCCTTGTCAAACCCTCTGATAATTACAGGTTATATGGTTAAAAGTTAAATGCTTGCAGGTTTAAGATTGTAGGTAGCGGGTTAAAATTTATGTAAAGATCTGCTACCTTCAGCCTTTAATTTTTACCATTAACGTTATATGGCAGCATCTGCTTCGGGTACAAAGAAAACAGTGGGCTTGGTGACGGCAATATCAATTGCCGTGGCAAACATGGTGGGAACGGGCGTTTTTACCAGTCTCGGCTACCAGGTGGCGGATATACAATCGGCATTTGCCCTGATTATGCTGTGGGTTATAGGAGGAGTGGTTGCCCTGTGTGGCGCACTTTCCTATGGAGAGTTGGGGGCAGCCCTGCCGCGGTCCGGGGGCGAATACCATCTTCTTTCAGAAATATATCATCCTTCACTAGGCTTTCTTTCCGGATGGGTATCGCTTACCGCTGGATTTGCCGCGCCCACCGCCATTGCTGCTATTGCGCTTGGAGAATATACCCATGCCGTTTTCCCTGCCGTACCGGTAACCCATGTCGGGGCCATTGCGATCGTGCTGATAACGCTGGTCCATGGCACCAGTATCCGATGGGGGAACTATCTGCAAAATATATCGACTGCGGTTAAAGTTGGGGTTGTGATACTTTTTATTGTTTTAGGCTTTATGGCTTCCAATCACCAGCCTATCAGCCTTATGCCTAAGAGCTCTGACTGGGGCATCTTAGTCAGCCCTTTTTTCGCGGTAGCCCTGGTGTATGTTTCTTATGCCTATACGGGATGGAATGCGGCCGTTTATATTGTTGGAGAGATACAAAAGCCGCAAAAGAATCTGCCCAAAGCTTTGTTTATAGCCACGGTAATGGTTACGGTTTTATATGCGCTCCTCAACTATGTATTTCTTTTATTGGTTCCCATTCCTGAGCTGGCGGGCAAGGTGGAAGTTGGGTTCCTGGCGGCTGAGCGGATGCTGGGTCCGGCGGCGGCTGATGTGTTATCCATTCTAATTTCAGTACTTATGATCTCCACTATTAGTGCTATGGTTTTTATAGGGGGACGTATTGCGCAGGTTATAGGTGAAGATTATGGCGTTTTTAAATTGTTGGGTAAAAGAAATGCAAAGCAAATCCCGGTCAATGCTCTGTTTTTCCAGGCGATTGTCACCCTGCTTTTTCTCTACACCTCTACTTTTGAGCAGGTAATGGTTTATGCAACTTTTTTATTGATAGGAATGAGCAGCCTGACGGTGGCCGGGGTATATGTGTTGCGCTGGCGCCGGCCCGAAATGGATCGTCCCTACAAAACATGGGGATATCCGGTGACCCCCGCCATATTTTTGCTGGTGAATACCTTTATCATGGTTTATGTAGTTCTGGAGCGCCCCCTGGAGTCGCTGGTGGGACTGGGAATCATGATCGTAGGAATCATTTTATATATGCTAAACAGAAAGTGGGGCTCCTTTGGAGAGGATATCATCTATGAAGAGTAGCTCTGTTGTCAATTTGTGGTGTCCCCCCTTTTGGTAAAGCCGTTGAAAAGTTATTACATGTGGACTGAAGGGGTAAAGAGGGGGATAAACAATTAATATTTTTTTCTAAAGTCCCGTTAGAATGCTCATTTTTCATGGAGGAACCTGCCAGTAGTCAGAGGGAATAGTTCTTGGCTTTTCGAGTCCATAGTTAGGGAGTTCCGCCTTGGAGAAGGCGGACAGGTGGATTGAATAAATAGAGAGGATAGGCCTGTGGAATTGAGTCATATTCCAACAAAACAGGGGTTTGTAAAGCGCTCTTTTGTCCCTTTTTGTGTGGATCAAAAGGTACCCAAAAAACCACCGGCCCACAAGGTGGCATTCCATAGGGCCGGCTGAATAAATTTGTGCTGCGGTTCCCTACGTCTACACTAAAATCATTGAACTCCCGCAGCGAAAACCCGCGCAGCGCTCAGACAGCAATGATTTTTTAATGCTTCGCCTCCGTTCACTCTACTTAGCAAAATTTATAAGGCTGGCAGAATATATTCTTTACTTTAAAGGTCAGAATAAATACAAGCATCGACCTCAAAGTCCCCCTTCAGTTCACATTAGGCAACTTTTCTACAACCGTGCCAAAAGGGGGACTTTATTCCCGGCCTTGACAAACTGATAGCTTCTATACTCAACCAGCTTTTCTTTTA
>JBEPXF010000364.1:0-3031 GCA_041642075.1 Fodinibius sp. | reverse complement strand
GCTTCCTGCCGGTGAAGATTTTAGCGGTCCCTTTGTTTCTGTTAACTCTAAGGGAGCCCAGGATGTATCCCAGAATGTATTTAATTCTTTAATTAATCTGGGTGAAATCGGTAATTCCGGAATACGGGTACAGGCATTATTCAGTGCTTTCGAAGCGGATAATTTGGGCGAAATATTAGCCTCACCCACGGTAAAGGTTGTTGATGGACAGGAAGGAAGAATTCAAGTAGGCCAAGACTTCTCTATTAAACAACGTGACTTTGCCGGTAATGTGGTGGAAGAGTTTTTCAGTGTTGGTACTATTCTTACAGTAACACCACAGATTATTACTCATGATGATACTACTTTTATTCACCTGGATATTGATGCTGAACGTTCTTCGGCTCAACCTGATCCCGTGAGTACTATTATTAACAA
Organism: Fodinibius sp.; assembly: GCA_041642075.1. Classification (GTDB taxonomy): domain Bacteria; phylum Bacteroidota; class Rhodothermia; order Balneolales; family Balneolaceae; genus Fodinibius. Next base: position 2,614 of record JBEPXF010000364.1, on the reverse strand, counting down.
GCAGCAGGCAGAGACTGAAGCCCTGCTGTTACATGATGAGGCGACAATCCTTGCTGGCTTGTATAGGACTGAAAAAACAGAAGTGAGACGGGGCGTTCCAATCCTTAAGGATCTTCCGCCATGGTTTTTTGGCCTGAAATATCTGTTTGGATACAATTCGCAAGATTATCAGATGAGGGAACTGGTTGTACTGCTGCAGGCCTCTATAGAGCCTTCTATTCAGGACCGGTATGATAAACCGGATAACCGAAATAATTTTGAAATTATACAAGATGAGCGCGATCGGTTTCGTCAAGATATCAGAGACAGCCAGCGTGAGTTAAATAATGAAGGCGTACTGGATGACCTGGAGGGTAAGAATGTCGAAGATCCCGATTCTTCTATAGAAGATGCAGACCAGCCAGAACCTGAGCCCGAAGAAAATATTGAGCAAGATCAGGAAAAGGATTCGCCAGAGGAACAACGTTCAGAGAATCAGTTAGAGCAGGAAGAGGAAGCACCAAGGGTTACTGATCCGGAAGTTGAGGTTAAATCTGTGGAGATTGCAATGGATGAAGAAGAGGAGCGCAATGAACAGGAAGGTACGGATACTTCAGTGACCGAAGAGGAATCAGGTACTTCTACAGGCTCTGCATCAGCAGAAGCCGAATATTATATTATTGCCGGTTCTTTCAGTGTCCAGCAAAATGCGGTGGAACTTCAGAGCGAATTGCAAAATAAGGGATATGATTCAACCATTATACAGAAGCCCGGCTCTTCTATGCAAATGGTAACTTTTGGAGGTTATAACGATTATGGAGAGGCACAATCAGATCTTCGCGAAATTCAAGCGAATGAAAGTGAAGGTGCATGGCTCTATCGCAGCAATTAGGAGAAGGAGATAATTTCTTCCTGACTTTGCAATAGCCGATAGCGTCCCAAAAGGTTTGCTGTCAGACAGGAGTGAACCGGTAAGACAGACAGGGTATCGCCTACAGCAAAATGGTCAAAGGTGTTATCTGAACATTGTATGATGCCGTGCTCTTGGGAAAGCTTTATAACATAGGTATCCTTGTCTAGGATGTTCCATCCGTTATTATTCTTTTGGGCTACCCACCCATAGTGTTTAAGCCCATTATCGGTTTCCAATACTTCCTTTGAAAAGTGGATGGCACCCCCGTAGATTGCGATCTGATTACGGTCTGGGTAACGGTCAACTACAGGGCAAGCAACCGCTGTAGCTATATCTGAGGTAGCACAGCTGCCAATTTGATACTGCATCAGGTCATAGAATACAAAGTTTCCGGGACTTATAGCATCAATGGAGTCATAAGTCGTACCCTTAGAGCAACATGGAGTATCACCAATACAAACCTCATAAGATGCAGGAGGTTCCGGTAGCTTTGAGCGTAGCTGCTTTATTTTCCACAAAACAGTTTTATGTATGTTTTGGATCTCTTCCGTAGAGCGTGCATCATAGGAGTGACCCGGGTGGGAGTAAAACCCTTTCCAGCTGAGCTTATCCGAATCTTTTAAAACGTTTATAAGTTGTTTAATTGCTGATATATCCTCAGTAGGTATCCCGGTTCGTTTTGATCCCGTATCAATCTCGATATAACAATTAACATCTGTTTTAAGCTTTTTTTGAAGTTCCCTGGCAGTGAAAGTGGAATTTACCAATAAGGTCAGTGTTACTCCTTCCGCCAGGTCGTTTATGGCTTCTGTCTCTGTTAAGTTTGCGGGAAAGGCAATGGTTATATCATTCCATCCCTTTTGTGCAAAGTACTTTGCCATGGATACCGAAGAGACGGTTATCGCTTCTACTCCTACTGCTTTGAACCATTCCCCGATTTGAGTCGATTGATGGGTCTTCATATGGGGCTTAAAAGTCAGATTATGGTTTTGTGCTTTTTGAGCCATGCGTTCTATATTGGCTCGGGCAATATCTTCATCAAGCAGAAGGGTAGGTTTTGTTATGGAGTGCATATATAAAGTTGAATTAAAGTTTTTTTGTAAACTTAAAAATATGGGAGTTTATTGAGCCTGCAAATCCTTTGCTACTTCATTAACTTGCTTCCAGATGCGAAAGATATTATCCGAAGCAATCTTCTGAATATCTTCTTCGCTGTAACCACGATCGAGAAGCTCGTCAAAGAGATTGGGATAAGAAGATACGTCTTTTAATCCGGTGGGAAGGGTGTTGCCAACACCATCATAGTCAGAGCCTAATCCCACATGCTCAATACCAACAAGCTCCACCACGTGATCTATATGATCTGCTACCTTCTCCACAGTACTGTACTGAAAGTTCTCCTCAAAATAGGTTTCACTGAATTGCCGGGCTTCCTCACTGCCGGGCTCCAGTCCCCGTTCCTCGATTTCTTCCTCAATTTCAGCGCGTACTCTTGTACTGCTGTTATTTGAGGTACTATCGAGGAATGTAGAGCCGAAGTTAATCATGATCACACCATTATTTTCTGCCAGACGGGTAATCAGGCTATCGCTCATATTTCGTTCAAAGCCCGGAGTAAAATGACGGGCGGATGAATGAGTTGCCACAACCGGAGCCTGAGTTACCTCCATAACATCAAAGAACGCTTCATCCGTTATATGTGATACATCTACCATCATTCAG
>JBEPXF010000363.1:0-3032 GCA_041642075.1 Fodinibius sp. | reverse complement strand
CTCACCACAGGAAATGCTCCTGAAATAGATCTGGAGTTTGAAGGCCGTCTGCAGGAGGCACTGCTAGAGGCAATACGTCAGCAGAAAGTAAATGCCGCCCATGATATTTCCGACGGGGGACTGGCTGTAACGCTATCCGAGATGGCATTATTTGCCGGTAAAGGAGCTTCCATTTCTGTTGATGAATTAGGCGATGACAAACATGAAGTCCTGTATAGCGAGGCGCAGTCTGGCGTGGTCGTTAGTTGTAGTCCGGACCAGCAGGAAGAATTCGAAGCACATTTTTCAAGTCATGATATTCCCTTTCAACAGCTGGGTACAGTGGGAACTGAAGAAGATAGCTTAAAGATTGATGGGCTTTTGGAAATTTCTATCGAAGAATTAAACGATCTGTACGAGGGAGTCATTGAGCGGGCGATGAAACAAAAGGAGGAGATAATCAGCTAAAGAACCACCTGTTGCTATTAAAAGGAGTTAAATTTGATATGTAATAGCCATTAAAACGTCCCTCTCCCTACCCGTAGGGAGGGGACAGGAGTGGGACACAATCGATCGGGGATCCATCTCATTTTGTTAGTAATAAACAAGAATAATTACGTCTCCCTCATTTCTCACGTTATATTAAGTTAGTGGCTAATCAAGACCGGGACGTTCTCTCATATATCCTTCATGGGCCATCATTTTACCCATTTCATCATAGGCTTCATTCTCTTCCGGAGCCCAGGTTCCGAGTCCATCAACATACCGGTTGTACATGCAGAAGGCGGCAGCTATAAGTACCGTATCGTGTATTTCTTGATCTGTAGCTCCTTCGTCTCTGGCTTTTTGTATATCATTTTTCGCTACATCCCGGCCGCTTTTTTGTACCTTTTTCGCTATATCCAGCAGGGCTCGAAGCTTGGGAGTAATATCCGTTTCTTCAAAATCTTTTTTAATATCATCAATGAGCGAAAGATTCCCGTCAAAATGATGAGCCGCCGAAGCGCCATGTGAAGTATGACAAAAATGGCAATTGTTTTTATAAGAAACGTAAGAAGCAATCATTTCCCGTTCCCCGCTTGATAATGGTGATGGGCCTCGCAATAGTGTTTCTGCCAACTCGCATAGCGGCTTAGCGGTTTCCGGGCTGAAGTGAAAAAGTCCTACGATGCCGGGTTTATCTGATTTTAAGTCAATATGAGCCATTGTTAATCCCTGTTTTAGATTTAAATAACATAATTTAACGTGTTTAGTGGTTAAAAACAGCTATTATATCATCTTGTCCGCCAGCTGGCGGATCAGGATCTTGTGAAATCCTGTAACATTGATATGAACTGATAGCAGATCAACGTTGATTGCCACTATGAGATCCCGGATCAAGTCGGGGATGACACACAGGATTATGTGTTATTTATTAACCATCTAATCCAACCGCTAAACGTATTTAATATATAAAAGATTTACTCTTTACCAACGCTCTTGGTAAGCTCTTTTTTAATCAAGTACCGAAGCTATGGATTTTTCAATAATATCAATGGCCTCGTCAATATGTTGTTTTTCAACCGTTAGCGGTGGACGAAAGCGAATGGTTCGGGTACCACAGGAGAGGATCATCAGCTTGTTATTAAAACATTCCTTGATAATTCGGTCCCTGATCTCCTTATTGGGAAGATCTATCGCGCAGAAAAGTCCCTTGCCACGGGCATTAGTTACCGCTTCGAACTGATCAGCAAGCCCCTCTATATTTTGCAGCAAATAATCTCCCACTTGTTCTGCATTTTCGACCAGATTATCCTCTTCAATCACTTGGAGAATACGACCAAAACGAACCATATCTACCAGGTTGCCTCCCCAGGTAGAATTAATGCGTGAAGAAACGTGGAAGCAGTTGTTCTCTACCTCGTCTACGCGTTTTCCTGCGAGGATACCACATACCTGTGCTTTCTTGCCAAAAGCAAGAATATCTGGCTTCACGTAATGCTCGTGAGCCCAGAATTTACCGGTCAATCCGACGCCCGTTTGTACCTCATCATAAATGAGAAGGGCTTCGTGCTCATCCGCCAGGTTACGCAGCGCTTGGTGAAATTGTTTTCGAAAATGCCGATCGCCGCCTTCGCCCTGTATAGGTTCAATAATAATACAGGCAATTTCATCTTTGTACATCTCAAAGTAACGTTCAGCCTGTGCGATCGCACGCTTCTCGTTCGCCTGAGTTTCCTGAAGGTTCTCTGCTGAGGGAGGATACGTCATGGCTGGAGAAATAACCCGTGGCCAGTCAAATTTCGGGAAATACTTAACCTTGGTAGGATCCGTATTGGTGAGTGACATTGTATAACCGGTGCGACCGTGAAAAGCCTGTTCAAAGTGTAATACTTTATGTCCTTTTTCCTCCCGATATCCCTTTTCAAAATTTTTCTGAACCTTCCAGTCAAATGCTACCTTCAGGGCATTTTCCACTGCCAGGGCTCCTCCGGATATAAAGAAAGAATAAGGGAGGTAATCGGGTATGCCTATTCTATCAAAATTATCTACAAACTCCGCCATCTCCTCAGTATAGATATCAGAATTTGAAGGCTTATTGACAGCTATTTGTCCTATTTTTTCCCGAAATTCTTTGTTATTCAGACGCGGATGATTCATTCCCAGGGGGTTGGAAGCAAAAAAAGTAAAAAAGTCGAGGTACTGGTCTTCGGACTTAGCATCCAGAAGATAAGCACCTTCGCTGTTTTTAAGATCCAGCACAATATCATAGCCATCCGTGAGCATATGTTTATCGAGGATGGAGTGTACTTGTTCGGGATCGACGTCAGTAATAGTGGACATAAGTCTCCTGATAGGATTTAATTCGGTTTTGAATGTATAAAATCATAGGGGAAAGAATTTTGAATTTACTATTGACAAATACCCATGTCAAGCCTTATTATTACGGACTCACATCGCGGGGTGGAGCAGCTGGTAGCTCGTCGGGCTCATAACCCGAAGGTCGGAGGTTCGAATCCTCCCCCCGCCACTACCAAAAAGGCGACTTTCTGAGAGACTCGGGAAGTCGCCTT
>JBEPXF010000362.1:0-3043 GCA_041642075.1 Fodinibius sp. | reverse complement strand
ATCAAAAAAATGCTTTGGAAAGGAACAGAAAATTGGGACACCTTACTCGAAGAAAGAGCCGAAATTAGCGGGCGATTGGTACTCTCGGACTATACCAAGGAGTTTATTGAAGCATTCAAAAATTCATAAGATCAATTCCCAATGGATCACACTGAAGTTCTAAAAGCCCTCCGGGAGTTAGCTGACTCAGAAGTCGCCGAGCGCTCGAAGCGATTTTTTAAAACGGGCCCGGGAGAATATGGGGAAGGAGACCAATTTCATGGAATCAGGGTGCCTAAAATCCGAAAAATTGCGGGGCGTTTTAAAGAACTTTCGTTAAGCGAAACAGAACGGCTTCTTCACTCTGATTTCCACGAAGAACGGCTGTGCGCCCTCATCATTTTAGTAAATAAATCAAAAAAAGCAGATCCGAAAGAACTGGAAAAAATCTATCAGCTATACCTGAAAAACACCACTTATATAAATAATTGGGATCTCGTGGATACCTCTGCCGAACATATTATTGGGCGCTATCTAGCTGACAAAGATCGGACAATCTTATATACATTGGCAAAATCGAATGATCTTTGGGAACGCCGTATTTCAATTATGAGTACCTTCCATTTTATCAAAAACAACGATTTTAATGACGCCCTGAAAATTGCTGAGCTTCTTCTGAATGACAAGCATGATCTCATCCACAAAGCAACGGGCTGGATGCTACGCGAATTGGGTAAACGGAAGATAGAAGCAGAAAAGGATTTCTTAGATCGACACATCCAGAATATGCCGAGAACGATGCTCAGATATGCTATCGAAAAAATGCCGGAAAAGACGCGAAAATCCTATTTAAAGCGATAGAATAAAATGACTAATCCGGTACCTTGAGGGGTGCCTCTTCTTTTTCAAACTCCAGCGAGAAGCGTGTTCCCTGACCATCTCCATTGCTTGTCATTTCGTATTCTCCCTTCAGCTGTTGGCTTAATGTTTCAACGAGCGTTATACCAAGGCTATCTCTTTCAGTATCTTCAAAGTTTTCAGGTAGCCCCTTGCCATCATCCTTAATTATAAGTCTTACTTTCTTACCAATTTCGTTCATCCGGATCTTTATTGTCCCCTCCTTTCGGCCTTTGAAAGCATGTTCAAAAGCATTACTTACAACCTCATTCAGAATTAATCCACAGGGAATGCCCTGATCAACTCCTAATTTAAAATCATCAATATCAATATCAATATTGATATCCTTATCCGGACTACTAAAGGAATAGGCAACAATATCAATTAGTTCGTGTACATATTTTTCAAAATCAATTTCTGCCAGCTTCTCATTTTGATATAACTTTTCGTGAATCATAGAAATAGATTGTACGCGACGCTGACTCTCTGAAAGCACGCGGCTTACAAAGCTATTATCGGCATACCCCATCTGCAGCTCCAGCAGTCCGGAAATAACGGCCAAGTTATTTTTTACGCGATGATGAATTTCTTTAATAAGAACTTCCTTTTCAGCCAGAGCTTCCTGCAAGTCTTTTGTCTGTTCATCGACTTGCTCCTGCAACCTCTGCTTTTCCAGCATTCCAACCCGGAATTTTATATATCCATACATCAAACCTATAAGGCTTACTCCAACCAATCCGTAGAACCAGTATGTTTGCCAGAAGGGATAAGCTACAGCAAACTCGAACTGTGCTTCATTGTCTATCCATTCAGAATCCCCGTTTTTTACCTGAACAATAAAATTATAGTCCCCCGGATCTAAATTAGTAAAAATTGCTGTTTCAGAACTCGTAGGTTCCGACCAACTTTCATCAAATCCCTCAAGCTTATAGCGATACAATTTATTAGAAGCATTTCCAAAAACCGGGGCAGTATAACTCAAGGAATAGGTATGTTGTCCATAGGGAAAGGTTACATTAGGAAATGATGGTCTACCAAACTTATAGGTAAGCGAATCGGTATATTGCTGCCAGTCTACTTCCTGTGAATTCCGTTCTACTTTTGATATGTACAAGTCAATATTTTCTGAAGACGGATCGATCTTGTGGGGCTCTACCTCCAAAACCCCTTCCATCGTTCCAAATAATGCTCGGTTATCTCCCAAGGGTAATATAGCTCCCTGGTTTGTTTCTATACCGATTCCCTGATCGGACAATTGATAATGCATGAGACTCATATCGCCGGTTTCCCAGTAGCCGGGAACATCTAACCGGTGTATTCCTCCATTGGTTCCCTGCCACAGCATCCCGAACTCATCAAACCACAAATATTGGGTTGTCACTAATTCCATACCTGTCTCTTTACCAAAGTTTTCAATAGCGGTTACATCACCGTTTTCATCGAGCTCCATCAAGGTAATCCCACCGGCAGTGCCCAACCATAGATTTCCCTTTTGGTCGGAAGTTATAAAGGTAATTTCCCTGTGAGCGATACCATCAGAGGTCGTAAAATTTTTAAAATCTGATCCATCAAATCTGCTGATACCGTTATAAGTAGCAATCCATAAGTACCCTTTATGTTTATAAACCTGGTAGACAATATCAGATGCCAGGCCATCTATTCGGTCGTAATGATTAGTCTCCTCTTCCTCTTGATGAATTAATCCCTCATCAGTAGATATCCAAAGCGTACTGTCCCGGTCAACGTATAAATCGTACGTAAACCATAAATCCAGATTTTCACCTTCAGAATAATTTGTTAATTCTTGTCCATCATACCTATAAATTGCATTATCCGGCATCAAAAATAATAGTTCACCAGTAGGTAATTCAGCAATGTCCCATACTTCTTTTGAGCTTTCATACTTCTCGGGGAAAGGCAATTCATTAAATGTTTCACCGTCAAACGAAAATATACCATTACTAGTTCCTGTCCAGACTGTGCCTTTACTATCTTCAAACAAAGAATAAATCTTAGGAGTGCTTAGGCCCGATTCTGAATCATAAAAAGTAAATCCTTCTCCCCCATAACGATTGATGCCAGCCCCATCTGTTGCAATCCAGATATTTCCATCGTGACCTTCATATAAAGCATAAATATGATTGCTGCTTAATCCATTTTCTTGAGT
>JBEPXF010000361.1:0-3065 GCA_041642075.1 Fodinibius sp. | reverse complement strand
TTATTAACCAACCCATATACTCATGCCACAAATAGCTGAAGTTAAACTATCCTACATTTCTCCTGTGCCGGTGGAAAGCCTGCCCACGATAACATCTCCGGATGAAGCTGCTGCCTACCTGAGATCGATATGGGATGATGATTTGCTAGAACTCAAGGAACAGTTCATAGTTGTACTGCTGAATAATGCGAAACAAGTCTTAGGATGGAATCTCGTTTCATCTGGTGGATCAACCGCAACTGTAGTGGATATTTCAGGAATCTTTCAGGTAGCTTTGCTGGGAAACGCCCAATCATTGATCCTCGCACACAATCACCCATCCGGATATAGTAAAGAATCATCTTCTGATATAAACCTCACAAAAAAAGCTGTTGAAGCAGGCAAGTTTCTGGGAATTCCTGTGGATGATCATATAATTCTATACCGGTCCGGATTTACGTCCTTCAGGAACAGAGGTTTGTTATAAAAGAGGGCTTTTGCTCTCTTTTAGCTTCAACGCGGTGGGGAAGGCTAAAAATTTTGACCAAAAAAATATGAGATTCGCGTTATAGCTGGGATTTTCGGTGAAGGGGGTGGTTGAGTTTAACCTGGATTTAAGAGAAATATTGGTGGGGTCAGAGGTGGGCTTGAAATACGGTCTTCACACAAGGTTCTTCCAGTAAAGAATGAGTTTAATTCACTTTTAAATAGAAAAGGCCACCCCTAATCGGAGCGGCCCTTTCAACCAGAACACAATCGTTGCATTGGCTAATCGTCAACAAACGTCTGAGAAATTCTCAATGGCAGATTCGCGTAGATGTCGACCTCCGCATCTTCTCGCAGCGCTCGGGCTCGCCCCGCAGCCTGAATGAGCTCGCTTTCAATGAGACTCAGCTGAATTGTTTGCAATCGCTGGTTATCAAACGTGTTAAAGCTGAACCGGAATCCGCCTCATTCGACGGTTTGCATCTTAAATTCCCGGTTAAACCTGTCGACATTCACACCTAACACTTTGCCAATGAGCAGGTACAAGGCATTGTGTTTATGTGGGCAACCCAGAACGTTGATCGACTTTCCAGTATATTGATTATAGCCTGAGCAGTTCCCAAACCACATCTCCGGGGCAGCATGCTCGATCTGGTCATTGAAGCTCTTAAAGGTAATCGTGGGGCGTTTACTAAGCTTCGCGTTAGCCTCGTCCAGGTGCTTTGCCAACGAATTTCTGGAATAGGAATACTTCGTGTGCTGTGTAATTGTGCCTTTGTGGACTACGTCGGTAATATCAATAACCTGCACACGCTCACCATAGAGCTCTTGATATATTTCAACGGGAATCGTGGCGCTCATAATGATGATCTTTTTGTCTTCAGGGAGCTTTTCCTGATTGATAAAATGGATGAGGTCACGATCCGATTCATCTTTGTAGAAATACGCGCAGTCTAAAAATTTTATGATATTGCTGTCGATACCCTCGGTCTGCATAATTAGCAGCCAATCGTTTGTTATATCAACCTTGAATTCATCGGGCAACGTGAGGATTTCACCCTCTTCAACGCTTTCCAGATAGCGCTGGAGAGTGATAAACCTAGGCGTATCATCTCCGAACAGTAGTGCTTTGCTTTTATTTTTTTTGATCTTCTTCAGGTCTGCAATTTTTAAGGTTTCCACTTCAAGAATCAAGGACAGAGGGTCTTCGTCGAACACAATGGTGTTGTGACTGAATGATGAATGTATGGCCCGGCTGTGGGTGGTGAAAATACTGCGTACCGAATTTTGAACAGCTTGATTCTCATTAATGTATGTTTGAGCGATAACCTGATCCTCCGGACTACAAATGATCCCTTTTTTAAGGTCTCAGAGGAGCCTGTGAACTTGTTTTACAAAACCGGCTTTGTAGAGCCTGTCTATGCTCTTATTAAGTTTATTGTCAGTGAATACCGGGAATTCGGGCGTCATAATAGCAGATTCCGGTAGTTTCCGTTCTTCGAAAACCTGCTTTTTTAGATCGTTTGTCGGGAAAGCCAGTGTAACTTTATTCAAATCTTTCACTCGTCATGTTTTGCCTATTCCTGTGGGCAATCTGAAGATAAAAATATCATGCGTCTTACTATCGAGAGCCTGGGTAAACTTATACTCTAACCGTTTTTCTGCCTTTTCAAGCGGTATTCGATTGATGGGCCCTGTTCGTTCAATACCATCTATTAAATCTCTCTCTGCGGTAATCAGGTTTCGATATTTATGATCTTCGCTATACGGAGAAAAGTTTTCAAGGCGCTGGGGAAAATAAGCGGTGTCAACGCGTTTATTATATTTCTTCATCTTTCTAATTAGCTCAAATCTCCCGTCTTTGGGATATGGATTATTACCTTTATGAGCGTCATTAAATTCGTGGAGGCGCTCTTCGAAAACCTTCGGGCCTCCATTCATCCACACCATATTTTGAGCAAGTCCTACCAGCTGCTCGTAGGAGAGGCGTTCACGACCATTCATAAAGTCATAGAAAATGCGAACTCTGTTTTGAAGCTTATCTCAATCGATGGGATTTCCAAGCTTATACTTCTTAAGTTTCTCATAGTAGTCACTTTTGTGATCATCGGTGGAGTTTTTAAAGACTTCTATGGTACTATTATAGGGCTCTTTATTTTCTCCAATTTTTCGAAGAAACGTTGCTCCCTCTGAGCCAGCCTCGATATTTCGCGTTCTGGCGCCTCCTTTCAGCTTGTCTGACTCTAACGCCGAAAAAAACACCTCGAGTGAAATTGCCTTGGGATTGAGGACTTGGCCGCGTTTATCGGTCCCATAAAAAAAGTGGGCCTGGTTTTTACACGCTTTATCGGCTTCTGGGTACATCGTAAATAGCGCGTCCATCAGGTAGTTTCGGGCAGCGGGGTCAGTAATCAGTGTGTCCAGAAAGAAGATGAGACGAAATTTGCGCTTGTCCGGGCTATCGCCAAAGGTGGGATACCAAGCGTTGGGAATAATATCGTAGGCCTGTATTCTGTCTATTGCTGCCTGTGGGGAGAGTCCACCGTCGAAGTCCAGTGCCATAATGCATTGTCCGGTCCAATTTTTGTTCGATCGAGACC
>JBEPXF010000360.1:0-3065 GCA_041642075.1 Fodinibius sp. | reverse complement strand
CCGGCACTTATACGCTATTTACTATTCCCAGTGAAGAGGAGCCGTGGACCATCATTCTAAATAGCGAACTGGGCCAATGGGGTGCTTTTGAGTACCATTCCGAAAATGATGTTCTTCGTATAGAGGCGCCTGCTATTGAAAAGGAAACCTCCACCGAACCTTTTACTATTCGCTTTACAGACGTTATTGACGACTCCACCAATTTGGTTATGCAGTGGGATCAAACTGAAGTAAGTATTCCAATCCGATTTCTGGGATCTGAAGGGTAAAATTTAGCAACTACACATTTTAACACTTGAGACAGGCTATTCTGGCCAACATCCCGGGGAGTAATCAATTGCTACGCTTCCTTAATTAATCCCGACCGGTATGCCTGCAGCAACTCTTTGAGATCATCAATTCGCTTTTGTGTCTTGCGGCCGTTGTCGGTATCACAAACGCGGATCCGTTCTTTATTCTCCTCTAAAATTTTTGTTTCAGAATGGATATCCTGCTCCTCTTCAATCGCTTTCTGTGTGGATTCAAAAGGTTGATGCGCGGCTAACAACAACCCATAGGAGTTGTAGATAAGCGTATAACCAGCAATGCCTGTTTTTTCCTGGTACGCCTTGGCAAATCCTCCGTCTATTACAATAAGCTTACCTCCCGCTTTTACCGGGCTTTCTCCCTTCTTCACCTTTACCGGCACGTGTCCATTGATGATGTGTCCGGTATCGGGATCGACCCCAAACTCTGATAAAATAACCTCGGCCACATCCTCTTCTGTACGAAAATCGTAATAGTGATTCATCTCCTCCTTATGGGTTGAAGAATCATCAATAAAATAACGTTCGAAGGTAGCCATCTTGTTCTTCCCAAAAAGAGGAGACTGGGCTCCACACCACAGGTACCACATAGTATCTTGGCCATACTGTTTCTTATCGGGATCATCTTTGGCAAAGTAGCCCTGTCTTGCCAACCGTTCCAGCCGGTCCATAAACTTTTTAGGCGTGTGATTTATCCCATCCAGTATAAAATGACACAACTTTCCATTATGCGTCATCGGTATACAACCGTGGTACAGCAGGTTCCCGTTTTGTACTCTGTACATGCTTCCTTTTGCGAAGAGAAAGCGTACATGTTCCTGTAACCGCTCGCTGTTTTCAAAAGAGATGCTGAGCTTCTCCATAACGGCCTTTTCCAAATCCGATAACTCGTATGGACTTTCCGGATCGATGGTCGGGAAATGGGTGTCAAGCAGCGGATAGGTTTTATCACCAATCCGGACCGTACCTTTGTTATAGTCCACTTTATCCAACAGGAGGCGGTCATCCATCTGGTATTGTGGCCTGCGTTGAACAATTTGCCCTTCCAGTTTCAGCTGAATTATTGAGATCGCCTTTTGCATCCGGGCCATCAAAAGCTGTTCATTTTCGGTATATCCCTCTAAGGCCTGTTTGGGTCGGAACTGCTTGCAAGGATCATCACCATACACATTTACGGCAAGTGACATCAGAGGAAGGATGCTAATGCCATACCCATTCTCAAGGGTTTCCATATTGGCATAACGCAGAGAGACGCGTATCACATTCGCCATACAGGCTTTGCTTCCGGCTGCCGCCCCCATCCAGACGATATCGTGATTGCCCCACTGAAAATCGACGGAGTGATGTTCCACCAGTCTATCCATAATAATATGCGCGCCGGGACCCCGGTCGTATACATCGCCAATGACATGCAGCCGGGCAATCGTCAACCGCTGGATCAGGCGGGCCATAGCAATAATGAAGGCATCGGCTCTCCGGGTATCAATAATGGTACTAATAATACTGCTGTAATACTCCTGGCGATTTTCGATACCTTCCTGTTTATGAAGCAGCTCCTCAATTATATAGCTAAAATTCTCCGGCAGGGTTTTTCTCACTTTGCTACGTGTATATTTAGATGAAAAGACCCTGCACAGCTTAATAAGCCTAAAAAGTGTTTCCCGAAACCACTCGTCTGGATTTTGAACATCTTTCAAGATATATGGTAACTTTTTTTCGGGATAATAGATCAGCGTTGCCAGGTTCTTCCTTTTTCGGGCATCAAGGGTATCTTTAAAGAGCTCGTCAATGCGACGTTTTATTGAACCTGATCCGTTTCGAAGTACGTGCAGAAATGATTCATACTCTCCATGAATATCTGAAATAAAATGCTCTGTCCCCTTTGGAAGCTCCAATATAGCACTGAGGTTTATAATCTCGGTGGAAGCGGCCCTGATAGTAGGATACTGCTTAGCCAGCAATTCCAGGTATTGCTTTTTTTCAACAGCTTCTGACATCATTGTTAGTCTTTATGCGAACATTAATATTTCTCGGCAATAATCTGTTACGTAATTAACTGAAATCTTTATCCAAACGTAAACCAAATAAACGGTACAGTCTCGCAACCAGCATTAGTATATTTTTAAAGTAATTAATCGGATGCCAAGCGGATAATGACATGCTTTAAGCCTTCTACAATCATGGCCATGCGGAGGTAATCCAGGCGTTCGGCGGTATCGGCGGGGGAGTGATAATCTGGATCGCGAAACGGAAGCGTGTCTGTAATCATAAATGCCGGATAATCAAACTGCCAGAACGACCAGTGATCCGACCAGCTTACGCCTGGTGTAATGCCGGGCAAAGCCAAGCCCTCAGCCTTTAATTCCGTACTTTTTCGAAAGGTATCCAAAGATTTATTCATCAGGCTCCTGTCCGCAACCCGGGATGCAAATGCAATAAAGTTTGCTGTATTTGGATAAAACATCCCCAAGCCCGGCAAGGGAAATTGTTGGCTCCCCTCCCGGTCGCTAAAATATCCCAGCCCATCCATCGCTATCATTGCTTCAATTATCTCATCCTCTTCTCGAGCTTGCCGGGCATAAGCATAGCTCCCCATATCTTTGGTTTTAAAAAAGGGAGGCTCTTCATTGGCAAAGTACACAAACCGGATTGTTTTAGGCTGGGGGTAGTTCCTAAACCATTTGGCCAGCATTAATAGTACGGCAACTGCCGAACTGTTATCATTGGCGCCGGGAGAGCCGGGCACCGTATCATAATGAG
>JBEPXF010000359.1:0-3069 GCA_041642075.1 Fodinibius sp. | reverse complement strand
GAGCTTATAGCGGACGATTCGCCGGAAATGATACAAAGCCGGTACCGTCCGCTGCTGGATCGCTACGGCATTTGGCATGCTGATAGTTGGTCAACCCATGATCAAAAAGCTAAAATATTTCCTTTTTCGGCATTCCCTTCTGGCGAAAATAACGATCCTCCTCTGCTCCGGGTTGAAAAAATCAAGGGCTATTATGGCGACAAAATCCGTATAGAGCTGCCGGAAATGGAGGTCCGGAAAGGAGAATGGATTGCGATTACCGGTCCGAACGGGGCCGGCAAGAGTACGCTGTTGCTGGCACTTATGCAGCTTATTAATATAGAAGGCGACTGTTATTTGGAGGGGAAACGAATTAAAAATACCGGGCAGGTAGCATCAGATATTGGATTTGTATTCCAAAATCCGGAGCTGCAGTTTGTGGCTCAAAGCGTATACGGAGAGATAGTTTTTACCATACGTCAGCTACAACTCAGGTCGGATATAGTGCAGCTGCGGGTAGAAAAAACCTTGAAGCAGTTTGGTCTGGCTGATGTGAGGGAGCAAAACCCGTATCAGCTTTCAACGGGACAGAAACGCCGGTTAAGTGTAGCCTCCACTACCGTAGTTGAGCGTAAACTTTTGTTGTTGGATGAGCCCACTTTTGGACAGGATGCAGGCAATATTTTTACTATTTTGGAAGAGCTGGAGAGCCTGCGGAATGATGGGACTTCTCTGCTTATGGTTACGCACGATCCGGAGATCGTTCAGCGATACGCCACGAGGGTTTGGGAAATCCGGGACGGACAGTTACAGTCGGATTATCCTGGTCAGAGAATGCATGAACCTACAGACGAGAGGGTGAATCATGTTATATAGCGAAAATCATCCCTCATGGTTACATCGGATTAATCCGTCCTTAAAACTGGGACTCATGATCGGAGGAATTGTAGCTATTTTATTTATCCATAATATCAATGTGATGGTACCGCTGGTTTTAGCGTTGATTGTCATGCTGTTTTTGGGATCGGGACAACCGATTTTCAGAGTATTGCTGTTCCTGATTCCCTTTTTTTTTGTTTTTGTCTCGACCGGTGCCTCTATGATAATGTTCGGCAAAGGAGAAACGCTTTGGTGGCAGTGGGGTCCGGTGATTATTAGCAAAGAAAGTTTTTTCAGGGGATTGCATGTAGGATTCCGGGCTTTAAGTTTCGGATTGATCGGACTTCTGTTTGCGCTTACAACGCGACCGGTGCTGTTATTCTATTCGATGATGCAGCAGCTGAAGTTGCCCCCTCGCTATGCTTATAGCTTTATGGCCTCGTTGCGTATGTTGCCATTAATGTTAGAAGAATTTAAAACGCTAAAACAGGCATATAGGGTTCGGGGCATTCAATTTACGAAAAGCTGGAGGAGCCTGATGGAAGGAATACGGCTTTATGCTATTCCTCTGCTGGCCCAAAGCATTCGCCGCGCCCAGCGTATTGCGGTTGCGATGGAAGCCCGTCGGTTCAATAACAGTAAAAACAGGACGTACTATTATCGTTCGGGCTTTTCCTATACAGATGGGTTGATGGTGGTCTGTTGGATTAGCATTTTCACCGGAGCATGGCTGGTTGGTTCTTGGTGGCCGATGTTCACCATCACTGACGTACGGGTTTGAAGTTTTAAGATAGATTAAAAGATGCAGAATAAGTCTCAACATATAGCAATTATTGGCGGAGGCATTATAGGCCTGGGAATAGGTTGGCAATTGGCTCGCCGTGGCGTGGAAGTTACCGTATTTGAAAAGGGACGTGCCGGAGGTGAGGCCAGCTGGGTGGCAGCCGGGATGCTTGCTCCCTATGCTGAGGTGGGATTCGAAGAGATCGATCTTATGAAACTAGGGCAGCGAAGCCTCCAGCTGTATCCACAGCTGCTGGATGAGCTCTCGGAAGATGTCTCATCCGTTCCGGTATTTGATCGCTGCGGTACCCTGATGACCGGCATTGATCGCGATGATACGGAACGGCTTAAGCGGTTGTATGATTTCAGGGAGGAACTGAATCTTAGTGTGAAGTTGATTACCGGTACGGAAGCCCGGGAACGGGAGCCGCTACTCTCTCCCAACGTTGTATCAGGAATTTGGCTGCCGGAAGATGCCCAGATCGATAATCGCAAGCTCGTACAGGCGCTACAAGAAGCCTTTGAACAGGCAGGGGGCAAGCTCAGGGAAAAAACGAAGGTTGAGAAAGTGAAGACTGGAAACTCTTCGGCAGAGGGAATCGTTACTGAAAACTCAGAATATTCCTTTGATAAAGTAGTGGTAGCCGCCGGTTGTTGGTCACAGCAGATAGGGGGGATCCCCGGGCATTTTCGTCCTCCCATCCGACCAGTAAAAGGACAAGTAATTACGCTGGAAAAGACGGATGACTGTCCCTTGAAGGGAACGGTACGATCTCCACGGATGTACATGGTTCCAAAAGAGGACGGGACTATCCGGCTGGGAGCTACCTCCGAAGAGAAAGGCTTTGATAAAAGGCCTACAGCCGGGGGACAAAAGGAGTTGCTGGAAGATGGATGGGAGATTATTCCTTCTATCTTTGACTTGCCACTGGTTGAGACCATTGCAGGATTACGTCCGGCCAGCAGAGATCATGCACCTATCATAGGAGAAACGAATATTCCGGGACTTTTTTATGCTATGGGCCATTACCGGCATGGAATTTTAATGATGCCGGTCACCGTTTATACTTTGGTTGATGAGATACTAGGCGGAACAGCGCCTGCATGGATGAAGCCTTTTCGGCCACAGAGATTTAACTAGAGAATGAAACGATTGCAATTTTGATATTATGAAACTGACCGTAAATGGAGAAAAAAAGAATACGGATGCAAAGACGGTGCAGAAGCTACTTCAGTCATTTGATGTTGAACATGGTGAGAAAGGAGTAGCCGTAGCTGTCAATGATTCAGTAGTACCGAAGGATCAGTGGGAAGATTATCAGCTGGAGGAAGAAGATCATATTGAAATAATCCGGGCTACACAGGGCGGATAATTATAAAAGTATATATAAACAAATAATATTATGAGTTCATTAGTTATTGCCGACC
>JBEPXF010000358.1:0-3107 GCA_041642075.1 Fodinibius sp. | reverse complement strand
GTATCTATGGGAAACGGCTGCTGGTAGCCCTCACCGAGGCCGGATGGCCGGCCGCTGTTGAAAAGACGACCGTAACCGAGAAGGTGGGCCCCGCATTGCCCCAGCTCGGGGTCTTCGGTGAAAGGAAGAACCCGTTCGAGTGGTCACGGAGCTTCTGAGGTACGTGCGACCCTGACAATGGCCGCCCGATCGGCCAGCACACACTGCGATCGATTTAAGGATTATAAGCAACGGAAATTGGACGAAGGTAAATGTTGGCCGATCGTACGAAATAATCTGGTAAACAAGTTAATTACTCTGATATGTGCTATGTGGAACAGTGGCCAGCCCTATGATCCGAACCACACATCCCGCTATGAACGGGATAAAAAGGCCGCTTGATACTTGATAAAGTCATAGCATTCCTTGGAGCCGTGACCGACCACCGGCGGTAAGGGGGACAGGAGGATTGACTAGATTGGGCCATTCAAAGAATTTCAGCCATGAGCAGGGTATAGAACCCAGATGTTTTTGTATCTTTTTCCACAATCATCATTTGCAGATCAATTCCCAAATCAGAACAATCAATCTCCCTGAATCCCTCTTCTCCAAGAGGGACTTTTGGACCCCTTAACTAAAACAACGAGTTCTTCCCTGGAGAAAGAACCCAGTAGGATTTAATAATGGGTTTTATTGCTCCCCCTTTTGGATTATCAAAAGCCTGATGGCTGGCAAGGAATAGCGTTTAAACTCCTTTTAGAATAAGAGCCCACTTTTTTCTATTTTCAGTCCTCTGTTAAATTCAATTTAAACTGAAGGAATAAACTCCAATGATTTCCAAGCGTGCCCAAGCCGTTGCCCCCTCGGCAACGCTCAAAATTTCAGCAAAAGCCAAAGAACTCCAGCGACAGGGAGTTTCCATTATCTCTCTAAGTGCCGGAGAACCGGATTTCCCAACTCCCAGGCACGTTTGCGATGCCGCTATCAACGCAATTAACGAAGGATTCCATGGGTACACCATGAATACGGGAACCCCGGAGCTGCGCGAAAGTATTTCCGAGAAATTACAGCGCGATAACAGTCTTTCCTACGATCCTTCCCAGATCGTATGTACTAATGGAGCCAAACAAGCGCTTGGATTTAGTATGCTGGCTATGCTCAATGAAGGTGACGAAGTTATCATACCCGCTCCATACTGGGTTTCCTATCCTGAAATGGTAAAAGTAGCGGGAGGAACTCCGGTAACCATACGCACTTCTTTCGAAAAGAACTATCGAATGAGTGCCGATCAGCTGGAAGAAGCAATTACTGATCAAACCAAAGCAGTCATGCTATGCTCTCCTTCCAATCCTACCGGCACCTGCTATACAGCTGAGGAACTCGAGGCACTGGCTGACGTTTTGCACAGGCACCCACAGGTTAACATCATATCAGATGAGATCTATGAATACATTGTATTCGAAGGAGACCATGTAGGAATTTTAAATGTTGCGCCCGATCTAAAAGACCGGACCGTACTCATTAACGGATTTTCCAAGGGGTTTGCCATGACCGGATGGCGGCTGGGTTATCTGGCGGCACCACAGGAGTTCTCGGATGCGGTGGCGAAAATACAGAGTCAGGAGACCTCCGCACCTTCGGCCATCTCTCAGAAAGCCGGGGAGGCAGCTTATCGCGGCAACCTGGATGCCGTGCTGGAAATGCGTGCTTCTTTTAAAAAGAGGCGCGATTTCATTTATGATAAACTCTCTGAAATTGAAGGGCTAAAGTGTTTTAAACCATCCGGTGCGTTTTACGTCTTCCCTGATATTTCGCACTACCTGGGTACAACAACTGAGGGAGGAACTGATATTGAAACGAGCACGGATCTTTGCCTGTACTTAATTGAAGAGCAGGGGCTGGCCGCCGTACCCGGTGATGCTTTTGGAGAACCCAATGGAATTCGTTTGAGCTACGCATCTTCAATGGAGGATTTGACCGAAGCCATTAAACGGCTTGAAAAAGGGCTGCAGTCACTTGCCTGAAAAAATGACCTTCAGATATATTTTGGCACACTTTATGCTTATTCAAAGTGCTAAATATTTATTATAACAGCTATCATTTTTAAACTATTATGCCTACGTACGAATACAAGCGAGAAGACGGAACGACCTTTGAAGTTAAACAAAGCATTAATGACGATGCATTGGAAAAGTGTCCCGAAACCGGCCAAAAGGTGAAGCGAATCATCTCCGGTGGCGGCGGCGTTGTATATAAAGGCGATGGCTGGTACGTTACCGATTACAAAGATAGCGACCGAAAAGAAAAACGAGCCAAAGCTGCTGAAAAAACCAATAGTAATGGCGAAGCTTCCAAAGCGTCCGAAAATACCAGTACCAGCGAGAGTACAGAAAATAACGACTCATAATTAAACAAGGAGTAACCTGTGCCTCCCAAACGCTCTCAAATACATGAAGAAGCATTAGAACAATTTGTATTGCTTTGGGGGGAAATGGCATCGGCATGGGGTATCAATAAAACCATGGCGCAAATTCATGCCTTGCTGTATGCAGAGGCTGATCCTTTGGATACGGATGCCATCATGGACCAATTGGAAATTAGCAGGGGAAATGCCAACATGAACCTTCGCAATCTCCTGCAGTGGGACCTCATTCATAAAGTCCATTTCAAGGGAAATCGAAAAGACTACTTTACCGCAGAGAAGGAAGTCTGGAATATCGTCTCTACCATCATCAGGGAGCGGCAGCAGCGCGAGGTCGCGCCAATTACACAGAATCTGAATGAATGCCTGCAACTTTTTGAAGAGAAGGAACAGCTGTCGGAGGAGGAAGAAGCATTCAAAGAACGCATAGAAAATTTTACCGATTTTCTGAACATGTTCGATCGCTTTACCGAAGCCTTGCTACCCTATATCAATAAGCGCAACCTGAAATTCCTTAAGCATCTGGTAAAGCTGGCTGAGATGAAGCATGCTATTTCCGATGCCGGTACTTCATCAACAAAAGCAAATAATACAAATGAGTAACAAGTCTACAAGGGAAATTGGTCGCGAAGGAGAAGAGTTAGCTGCGGCTTATCTTGAATCCAAGGGGTATACTATCCTGGATCAAAACTATCACTTTATGCAG
>JBEPXF010000357.1:0-3115 GCA_041642075.1 Fodinibius sp. | reverse complement strand
ATACATTAATTTTAAATATTTTGATCACAATAATCTGCAACGTGCAGAAGATAGAGATCTTGCCAATGAATTTTAAGCCGTAAGGTAAGGTTGAGAAAGGATTTGACAAACTATTTTCAGTATATGGTTTAAGCAACGCTTTAATTATACAATTAACTTAACCTGACTATAGTTATTGACCACCTAAAATATCCTTTCTTTCCAATTGGATCTTTTTTTGATACCATGCTCTTTATGCATTTAAAGATATTAATCATATTCGCTTTTTTACTTAGCTTTCCCCTGATGGGTATTGGCCAATCGGCAGAAGTAATTCCCGATCGACTCATCATTAAATACGAATCTGATCAACGCATAGAACAGCTCAAAGCCAAACTTTCTACTGATCCCAAAAACGCAGTTCAACAATTCCTACGCCTGTCGGGGGCGCAAAGTATCGAACCCCTTTTTACCTCTGGTCAACGGCAGAAACTACGCCAAAAAAATACGCGAACGGCAAATGCTTTGCTGAATATCCACGAGATAACCTTTAGCCGATCCATCGATCCCGCCCAGATGGCCGCTAAAGTAGAACGTATACCGGGCGTGGAATATGCTGAGCCCCGGTACCATCGCCGCATGCACCTCACCCCTAACGACCCGACCCTCGAAAAGTTCATTGACTTCCACCGTTTCGAGCAGGCATGGGATCTGTCCACGAGCGATCCCGGTATAGTCATAGCTATTGTTGACGGGGGCGTTGATTATACTCATCCGGAGCTTGACGACAAATTATGGGTTAACCAAGAGGAAATTCCACCAACACTGCAATCCCAAGTTGATCAAAATTCTGACGGCACGGTTACTTCATCCGAAATTAAACAGTATCTGACAGAGGAAGGGGATGATTATAACAATGATGGTGAAATTCTGCTGGATGATGCTCTACATCCCGACTCCCCTCTGATGGACAACTCAGATACCGATTATAACGGTTATACCGATGACCTTTTCGGCTGGGATTTCTGGGATTCGGGTTCTATCAATCAGGCGACTCCCGATAATGATCCCATTTTTGACGGAACAGATCACGGCACCCATGTGGCGGGTATTGCAGCCGCTGAAACTGACAACGACTTTGGCGTAGCGGCAGCAGGCTTTCAAAGTAGTTACATGGCCGTCAAAGCCGGAGGAACCTCGGAAGATCCCAATTCAGTAGCTTTTGGATTCCGGGGAATCCTTTATGCGGCAGAACAAGGGGCTGATATCATAAACTGCAGCTGGGGTGGAGAGGGGGCTTCACAAGCTGAACAGGATTTAATTGACTATGTTACTGAATTAGGGTCGATCGTTGTTTCATCATCAGGCAATGACGGCCTTGACCAGGTGGGATATCCTGCTGGATATTCCAAGGTGGTTGGCGTTGGTTCTGTAGAGACTAATAATTCGGCAGCTGAATACTCCAACTATGGATATAATCTGGATGTACTTGCAACAGGTTCTGGTATTCGAAGTACCGGGAATGATGGTTCCTTTGTTAATAATAGCGGTACATCAATGGCCGCTCCGGTAGTAAGCGGACTGGCAGCGCTTATTAAACACATTCATCCAGACTGGTCGGCCGAGCGCATCGGACAACAAATTCGAACTTCTGCCACTCCGGTTGAGAATGCCAATGGCACCGACTATAACCATAAACTGGGTCGGGGTAAAATCGATGCCTTTGAGGCACTGAATACTGATAACCCAGGTCTTAGAGTTCTGTCTTCCCGATTTTTAAATAATGAGGATCAAAAACTGCAAATCAATGAGCCGGGTAGAATAGAAATTCAAATGGTTAATAACGGCCGGTCGGCTTCAAATATAAATCTCCAGTTACAGGCCCTCTCCAATCAGGGGATTGAAATTGCCGGGAATAACCTCAGCTTGTCTTCTCTCTCCACGGGCGATACCACTGCAGTTACCTTTGACCTAACAATAACAGAAAACTTCGATCTTCGGGAAATTCCTACCCTTCGGCTGGACTTTAGCAATCAAAGTGAGAATTATGAAGACTTTGGAATTATCCAGTACGATGAATTCCTGTATGAAATCATCGCAGCTAACCGGATTAAAACATCCTTTGCCGCAGACGGTACAATCGGATTTACACAACCGATTAACGGTTCAGGAGGTGTTGGATTTATCCCAGTTGAACCCGAAGACAATGGTCTAACGGAAGGCAATAACATGCTGTTTGAAGGAGGCCTCATGATTGAAATAGATGGAAAAGTTTATGATGCCGTTCGTACGGAAGACGGTCAGCTTTCCCGCGACTTTGATCCCATTGACCTGTTCACTACTACGCAAACGGATGCCATTTCCGATCTCGATGGACATACTTCTTTTAAAATCGACTCGGATACTACGCATGACGCTACCATCCGCCTAGAAACTTATGCCTATGACAATCCACAACTCAGCAATGTGGTATTTCAAAAATACACTCTACAGAACAACTCCTCTTTTCATCCCCTGAAAAACACCTATGTGGGACTTTTTAACGACTGGGATATTGGAACAGCCTCGAATAACAGCACTACTTATTTAGCATCAGACAGCCTCCTGTATATTTCCGATGAGACGCCAAATAGTGGCGAGCCAATAGCTTCTGTCGCAACTCTGGGACCTATCTCCAGCATCCTGGCCATTGACAATACGATAGAAGGAGAACAGGATAGTTTAACGTTCGGACTTTACGATGGCTTTACGGACCAGGAAAAGAGCAGGTCTCTTAAAGCACAAAAAAACAGAACAAGCGTTGAAAATACAGATGCTTCCGCAGTCGTGGCTTCTGGTCCATATACTCTTGGTCCAAATGCCGAAGTAACAATAGGCTTCCTATATGCTTTTGGTGAGAATCCCGAAGAGTTGCGCAGCCAAATAAATACAGGGCGACAGCAAAAACCATTTGAAGTCTCTCCACCAGGTGAGGCTATTGCAGAGAACACTCCCGCCTCGACCACCCTGTTCCAAAATTATCCCAATCCATTCAGATCTGAGACCAATATCCGTTTTGACCTTGAAAATACATCTAAGGTTACCCTTACCATTTATGACGTACTTGGACGCAAAGTCCGGGTTCTTACCGATACAG
>JBEPXF010000356.1:0-3122 GCA_041642075.1 Fodinibius sp. | reverse complement strand
AGGCACCTCTATACGAAGAACATCATTTTCGGAATGGTACTCAAAAGCACCCCATTGGCCCAGTTCGCTATTTAGAATGATGGTCCACGGCTCCTCTTCACTGGGAATAGTAAATAGCGTATAAGTGCCGGCTTTGAGCTCTTCACTACCAAAAGAAATATCTTTTGTGGTTGTCAGTTCGGTGGCTTCATTAGCTCCTGTTCTCCAGACTTCCTCGTAAGGGACTAGTTGACCAAAAATATCGCGCCCTCTTTTATAGGGCTGTCCATAAACTACTTTCACATAAGTATTGGATGGCTGATGCAGTGCTTTTGAAATAGCTATGGGACTTTTGCGTCGGATAGGCTCTGTTTCTTCCTGTTGCTGTTGGCCGCAGCTTCCCAGAATTAATAACATCAACAGGGGAATAAAAATTTTATCAATGGATAATGGCATAAGATTGCGGATAAATATTGATCGTTAATTAATTGGCTGATAGAGATTAACAGTAGGTAAGATATGTTTAAAAACTATCGATAAAAAATTGATGATTCTTGCGAGTGGGTTCATAGCCGTACCCCACACCGATATCAAAAGATAAGTTCGAAATTCTAAACTGCGTTCGGAGCTGTAATCCAAACACCGAGCGCGACTGTTTATACCAATCAGCTGAAGCCGGACTGGTAACCGAGTTGGAAAAAGCGACTAAATACAGGTTTTTTAAGTAAAACGGTAACAGAAAGCCCCCGTCATCTGCAAAAATCAGCGGAATGGTATAGCGAGTGCTCAAGCTCAATAAGTTATTTGCCGTGGGGAGAACCTGTTCAGAAAACCCATCGGAAACAAGGGACTGATTATTAAAAATGAGTCCCGATTGGGTTAATCCCTGAAGACCAATTCTAAGCGATTGATTCCACCGTCTGAGTGGAGAAAAATAGCTGAATAATCCTCCTCTGAGCGCGGTGGATCGGGGTTGTGTTAATTGTATCTCCCCATTGTTTATAGCAAAGCTGAGTTCTCTGTCACTTAAATAATGTTCAATTTCAGAAAAAAGGGTTATTCCGGTATTCGGTTGAACATCACGAATATTCTGCTGCAGTCGAATGTTAAACTGACTGTATAAATTAGCAACAGCCAGGCTTGAAAATTCTGAGGGTGGGAGCTCTTCCCTGGTATCAAAAAAGCGAATTTGGGAGTATCGTATTTCCGGTTCTAGATATACCGAAGAGGAATAAATATTGTTATTGAAGCGGACATTTAGCGGCACACTGAGAGACAGTGCTCTGTTTTGGCGGAGTAGTGTCAACACATTTCCCCTTTCTGATTCGAAGGCAAGGTAGTCAGGCTCGCTATATAGTTGTGCCTTAAAGCCAGGATAGAAGCTCTTGTTTTGATAGGTAATTTCATACCAGCCGCGATCTTCAAAAAAAGTAAATTCAGCTGAATAGCTTTGATCTGCAAGCAGACTGTTGCTGTGAAGGGAAAATCCGGCCTGGTAAGTGTTGTTATTGCCTACTTCTTTAAAAGCTGGAAGGATTGTCCTTGGTTTTAGCCAGCGTCCGCCGGTGGTATAAGAGTCCGTTTTCAAGCGTTTTGACTCGGTAAAAACGGAATCCGAAACTATCGATGATGTTGTAACGGTTGTCGTTGTCTCAGAAGTCTGCCACTTCTCCGGTTCAATGCTTTTATTTAAAAAGTCGGTTTGATTGAGAATAGCCGGGAGACGTTCATTCTTGTGTTGACGGATAAATGCAATGCGTTGGCCATCGGGACTGTAACTTCCCTCGAAAGCGTTGAAGGAAGTATTGGTCAGTTGGTGGATGGTATTTTTATCAATATTAAACTCATAGATCTGCTGATTGCCTGTAAAATCACTGCTAAAAAGCAGTTTATTCTCATCCGGATGCCATTCAGGATCGAAAACGGAGCCATTTTCAAACGAAACATCCGGCGCGCCGTGTAATTCTTGTGATAGCTGGTTGCGCCGGGCAATCCAGAGTGCCTGGTCTCCACTTTTATTAGCAATAACGGCGACCTGATGGTTTTGGGGATGTGTAATTATTGCGGTAATTTCATAATCGGGGTGTGAAAACACTTCTGAAATTGAATCTGCAGCAACTGAAGCTATAGCCGAGGAGGCAGGACGAGTTTGCAGGGCCCACAGTTCATTTTCAATATCAATGTAGGCTGGGGCATATACTCGCCCATCTTTGGTGATTTTCTTCTGGGCTTCCGTGGAAAAATTAAATTCAATCAGCTCCGCCTTTGAGGTATTATCATAAATGGGATCTGCCTGGTAGTAGCCGAAAATCATCTTGGACCGGTCCTCGGATAAGTCATAGCGGTAGTCGCCAACTGAATTGGTAGATACAAGCTGTTTTATTTCTTCGGATTCCAGGTCATAGCGATAAAATCCGGGACGTGCGTTATAGAACGATCCGTAGAAAACGAGAGTAGAATCAGATAACCATTTGGGCCGGCGTATTTCCCGCCCTTTGAAAGGAATCGATAATGTTTGATAAGAAGTGATTGGTTCCTTCTTTCCGTTCAGTGACTCTTGCTTTTCTTTTACAAGCTGATCGTACAGTTGGCCAGGCCATTTTCCGGTCGTGTGGCGCAGCGCTGCACCATATCCCAGGAAAGGATAGTTCATATAAAAGTTGAGTGTTTCACGAGATACATTTTCTCCATAGTTTTGATGAAGCCAGTTTGTAAAAGTATATCCTCCAATATAATGCCGATTGAATGGACGGGTATCAGATGATCTTTGCAGCATTTGTCCCATTGACCAGCGACGACCACTCTTAAAAGTAGATTCGAATTGATTGGTAAATAGTGGGAAGTTACCACGTCCCCCTTTTGAAGATACATTTTTTGTTTCGTGGTATACGGCAAGCCCCTCATTAATTCCAGAAGGAATAGCCCCGTGGAAGGAGCGGGCGATGTCGGGTGAAAAAAGGCTGATAAAACGAGGTAAGTTATAGCTGCCCAGGTTGCTGTACTGCAGGGCGTGGACCAGTTCGTGAGGGACTACATTTTCAAGCCAGCCACCCGTTTGGGGATTAAGGGACTTCCCTTTCATGGGCGGCAGTTCTATTTCGGACCTAAAATGGTGAGAAGTGACAAAGCCGTTTGAGCGATCA
>JBEPXF010000355.1:0-3127 GCA_041642075.1 Fodinibius sp. | reverse complement strand
CGATACTTTGAATAATGTTAAAAAAACATTGCATGGAGAGCTGATGGCGCGGCAAATCGATGCCACCTATACCGATGTTGAGAGTGATGTTAAAAATGTATTGACTCAACTTCGCGATCAACTTCCCACCATTTCCTGATTATCCATGAAATATTTACTTATAGGATTTGTACGGTTTTATCAGCTGGTGATTTCTCCATGGATGCCCAATAGTTGTCGATACCATCCTACATGTAGTTCCTATAGCATTGAGGCATTTGAAAAGCATGGGGCTTTGAAAGGTTTATGGCTCACCGTTAAGCGCATCAGCCGATGCCATCCCTGGGGGGATGAAGGTTATGACCCCGTACCCGAATCGAAAACAAAAACAAAAGTTTAGACTGAGGTTTTCTCTTGGATCGTAATACTGTAACTGGACTCATACTAATTTTACTTGTAATGGTTGCATGGGCCTACTTTACCATGCCAACAGAAGAGGAATTGCGACGGCAACAGGCTGAGCAGGCCCGCCAGGATAGTATCGCTGCTGTACAGGAAGATAGTCAACAAGCACGCCAGCAGACCGACGACAGTGCCCAGGTTGCCGAACAACAAGCTGATGATACTGATAGTGAAAACCGCACTCCCTCGATAAGTGCAGACGATGAGGACGAACAAGCGGAAATGGGGATGTTCTCTCGAGCCAGCGTGGCGGATACCTCAACGACTATTGTAAACACACCGCTTTATAGGGTGGTATTTACGAATGTAGGTGGTGGGCCATCACAAATGATTTTAAAGGATTATGAGAGCTGGGACCATCAGCCCATTCGCATGATCGCTGATACTACTAAGTCAGCTTATTCACTGGGTTTTCTAACGAGTGAAAATTACAATGTCGAAACGGATGAGCTGGTTTTTGAACCCCTGACAGAGACAGATTCTTTATCGATTGGCGAGGGAGACACAACTGAAGTAAAGTATGCTTTAAATATTGATGATGAGCGGCGTATCATTTATACGTATGTGTTAAATGGAGATTCACATCAATACGAGTTGAATGTTCAGTTTGAAGGATTAGAGCGTGACATTATTGGGGGCGCAGTTGATTTTGGATGGAAGCCCCGGCTCCGGTTTACTGAGAAAGATCCGAGTGCGGAAGCTGTTTATGCATCGGCTTATGTTTATACCGGTGGGGAAATGGAGCAGCTAAAGCTGAGTGAAACGGGTCAAAACGAGCAAAATTATAACGGCAATATTGACTGGGTAGCAACACGCACGAAATTCTTTTCTCAAATTATAAAAACGGATAACCCAACGCAGGGTGCTTTGTTAATAGGAGAACAGACCGGTGCTACTGAACAAGTAAGTACCAATCATCATTACCGCTCATTTATTACCACCGATATTTCCGATCAGGGAACGGCTTCATTTCAGATGTATGCAGGTCCCATGGCATATCATGCTATGATAGATTATGACAATAGTACGTATGATATGGTTGATACGGGATACAGTTGGCTAAGTTGGCTTTCTGATCCTCTGGTTAAATATCTTATCATTCCCTACTTTGGTTTTGTTGATCCATACATGAATGTAGGGCTGGCTATTATCCTGTTTGCTGTTTTGATTAAACTGGTGCTCTATCCGCTTACAAAGAAAAGCTATAAGAGTATGGCTGCCATGAAAGAATTGCAGCCCAAAATGCAGGAAATAAAAGAAAAATACGCGGATGATCCGGAGAAGCAGCAGAAGGCAACAATGAAGTTGTATAAAGAGGAGGGCGTTAATCCGCTTGGGGGATGCCTGCCTAACCTGTTACAGCTGCCGATTTTGATTACACTTTGGCGGTTTTTCCAAAACTCTATTCTTATTCGACAGCAGGAATTTTTATGGGCAGAAGATCTTTCAGCTCCTGATTATATATTAAGCCTGCCTTTTGAAATTCCTTTTCTGGGAGACCAGCTGGCTGGTTTTGTATTGTTGATGACTGCCGCAATGATGGTACAGAGTCAGCTTACCGGTGGTATGGGACCCGGTGGTGGGGGTGGTGCAGCTGGTGGACCTAATATGAAGGCCCTTCAGTATATTTTCCCCTTCATGCTCCTGTTTATTTTTAATAATTTTGCTGCAGGACTTAGCCTCTATTATCTGATCTATAATGTTGTTTCCATTGGTCAGCAACTGCTTATTTACCGTCAAATTGACAAAGAAAAAGAGGCTGCCACAGCATAACGTTCGCAGTATCTTCAAAAAGGCTCCAGATGTGTCGGAGCTTTTTTGTATTGGTTGTGGCTTAAAGATGTATCGCTATATTCATGTTCTATGGAAAGTATAGCTAATGCTACATATCCACAGGTGGTATGGAGATCGGGTAAAAAAATGCTCTGGAATCCCATCCATCGAAAACCGTTAAAAAACCTTCCGGAAGAACGGGTTCGGTTGCGTATTATTGAGTTTTTAACCCGGGTTGGCTGGTCAAAGCATCGTATTTCTACAGAAGAATCCATAGGTAAGCTGGCGGGTACAGGAATGCGAACCGATATTATTTGTTACAATCAGCAGTTTGATCCCCGTATTTTAGTCGAATGTAAAGCTGAGTATATTCCCATATCAGGAGATACTGCCCGGCAGGCGGCCCGATATAATCAACATGTGGAAGCTCCCTACCTGCTGTTAACCAATGGGGTAACGGACTTTTGGTACAAGATGGGCGGACAAAAAGTGGAAAAACTTAAGAATCTTCCCCCGGGCTTACCGGATAATTTTTCACAATCGCAGAAAAATTTTGAGTACTGGAGGGATCGAGGATTTGCCGGAGAAAAAGCGTCTCCGAAACTCCGAAAATGGTTTATGAAACTGCTACCGGAGATTTGGGATTCCCGATATCCTACAAATATTCGGTATTTGTCATTCAATCAGGAATTAAGTGACCTTAATTTAAGTCATTATTATTACATACAATCGTTCGAAGAAGAGCGCCGGCTGGCTTTCTCTACTTTAACAACATTGTTTGGCGGCAGCCGAATGACGGCCATTCTGAATGAGCAAAATAAAAATAAAGCGGTATTGGAAATTAATCTCGATCTTCTTTTTGACGAAAGAAGTCGCAATGCCACGGTATATTCGGATGGGGGAGCTCATTTGT
>JBEPXF010000354.1:0-3132 GCA_041642075.1 Fodinibius sp. | reverse complement strand
GTCCATCAACAACCTTTACCGTGGGTGATGCTAATATTTCGCCCAAATTATCCGCTTCAAAAGCACTGAATAATGCCTGTACCCGTATTCCGGAATTACCGATTTCACCTAGATTAATTAAAGAATTAAATACATTCTGGGATACATCCTGGGCTCCCTTAGAGTTAACAGAAACAAAGGGACCGCTAAAATCTTCACCGGCAGGAAGCTGTCCCTGGCCTTGTCCCCCTTGGCCGCCCTGGCCGCCGCCTCCACCACCTTGGCCGCCGCCTTGTTGCTCATTCACGAATGAACCAACATTATCCGGTACATTATTCGTTAATGTCGACCAATCCACTCCCACTTCCTGGAGAGCACGTCTGTTACCCTCAAAAAATATGGCATTAATCCGTACTTCCCTGGTATCTATATTTGCAGCAGGTCCTTCTTCATCTTGACCACTGGCAGTAGTTGCCTGCCCTCCGCTACCGGACCCCTCTCTGGGATATACAATTTCATAAAATTCCTCCTGTTCAACAAGACGTAGCTGTTTTACCTGTAAAATAGTTTTAAGGGCATCCATCCAATGCATGGAGGGAATGGAAATACCGATATCTCCTTCAGTTTCGGTACGGTCAATAATCATCTTCCCACGATTCTCCTGGGAAAATTCATTAAAAACGTCCAACGCCCGCGAAAAAGAAATTGAGCGGTCGAAAGTTACAACCTCATCAGGATTAGTATATTCACGCACCGGCATTTGGTCGTTATTCTGCCCCAATAAGTCCATGGGTGCTATGCACAGAAATACAAAGGTTATTAATACAGAGGTTGTAATTTTATTAAATGTCATATCAGTTACTTTGATTTCCATCTTCATTATTTACCTGGAGAGTTACACGTTCTACAATCCCTCCCTTATTCAATTCGAAAGTAGCCGTACCCTGTTCTACATTTATAGAAGAGAGTCTGCCCAAATAAACCCGATCTCCTGGTGAAAGCTGTTGCATAGTATCATTTTGATTCATCATAAAGACCCGGTTGCTACTAATAGCCATAAGAGTACTTGATTCTACGTCGAGCAGTCCATCTTCATTCGCTGTTACGGTTCGAATAAGCGGAAAAAAGGGATTCGGTATCGAAGCCTGTAAATTATTAGTCACATCAAGAGAGGGTTCCCCCAACAGGGCAACCCGATCATAAAAACTTTGTAGAGAAAAACTAAAGCTGACAAAATTATGAGAGTCCTCTGTTGCCAAAGGATTCACTGTTATATCGTCTACCTTATTCAAAGGTTTACTTTGTTCAATCTGACGTATAAAGTTCACAAAATTTCCATAAGATGATTCTCCCGTAATTTCCATATTAAGAGTCCCATACTCTTCCTGGTAGGTAGAGTCGGAAAAAGAAAATGAAAAATTAGTAGCAGCGGAACCCGTATTAATTCGATTTAGAAAATCGAACACATTATCCTCATCACTACTGCCGTAGAGGGCTTTGTCATAATTGTTGAAATATTCAGTAGCTTTATCAAATCGGTTTTTAAGCGTTGGATACTGGTTCGCAATAGCTCTTTTCTCCTCCAGCTCTGTTCTTTTTTCAGCTAATTGTGATTCCAGCTCCTCAACTTTTGGTTGTTGTACAAAATAGATATAGCCCCATCCTGCGCCGACAAATATAAGCAGCACTAATAGTAAAACCAGTGTATTTCGAATGGCATATGACATATACTACTGAATAATTTAGTTTTCTATTAATGCTTGTACTTCATCAGGAGAATCTGGCGAATAAACTGACGGATCAGCTACAAAACCTTTTATCAGAATAGAAAAATTATATACTTCCTGCTCCCTAATTTCTTCGGATGAAACGTTTAACAAGGTAGCATCATTGAATATATTTACAATACGGGGAATGCGATTTCTATTGAGGGCATACCCCTGAATAAAAACGCCATCATCTGATTCCGACATAGAGGTAATCCAGCTGTTATTAACTTCATTAATTCCATCATTAAGGATATCAAGCTTTACCGACCATTCATTACTATTTTGTGAAAGTGTATCCAACAGTACCAGTTTTTCCCGTAAAATAGCCAGGTTGTCATTAATTTCATTCGTACTTTCTACAATAGGATCTACCTCGCTTATTTGCGAATTTATTTGAGTAAGTTCCCTTTCTGCCGTTTCAATTTTTTGAACATTCTGATTATACAAGTAATTAAAGGTAATCGGGGAAAGAAATATCAAAAACAACAGAACCATTCCATGCCACTGTAGTTTGAATATCTTCTGTCGTTCTTCCACATATGAAGGAAGAAAAGAAAGCTTGGGAAAACTTTCTGTTGCAGACCCCGAGGCTGCCAGTGCGACTCCAATAGCGGTTGTGAAAGCACGAACTGACTCGGAATTTATTGCACTAAAATCAAATAACTCCTCGTCTAATGTAAAGTTTTCTACAACTACATCCGGAAAATTATCCTTAAAAAACTTTACCGCCGCATTACCGAGGGTATTATTGGCCAACAGGATACGATCCAGGTTTGGCACCTC
Source organism: Fodinibius sp. (assembly GCA_041642075.1). Taxonomy (GTDB): domain Bacteria; phylum Bacteroidota; class Rhodothermia; order Balneolales; family Balneolaceae; genus Fodinibius. The sequence goes on along the minus strand of JBEPXF010000354.1, from coordinate 601 downwards.
ACCAGTATCCAGCTGGAAGAGAATCTTGCTAAAGACCGTATTCAAAAAGGATCGGCTATCGGTCCCTTCATTAATAAGCGGGGCAACCAACCAAACTTCCTTCCCCTGCATAAAAATCACCCGGCTCACTTTTCTGCCGCATTGTATAATACAGCTTATTTCATCCGCATGAAGCTCATAGTTCATTCGCACGAGCCCTACCAGCGCCATTTCATCGGCCAGTATCTCTTCTACCTTAAGCTTTCCGGAATAATATTCCCGTGCTGCATTTACCATCGAAAGAGTAGGCGATTCCTCGTCAACGGATCCCAGAAGCAGCGAACCATCCTCGCGAATCTCATACGAATAATTATCGGGAGATTGCGGTACCCCGTAGATGGATTCCAACTTATTCTCAAGATCGGCTTCCAGATCATCCTCATCCACCTGCCTAAAGTCCGTATTCTTGATAATCTGGTAAATGGTATTACCGGCTGGTACATTCAGCCCAAGATGAAGGGTTTCTTTATTTATATCTGATAGAACTGTGTATAAGAGAATATCATTGGATTGGGCTTCCTGGGTTTCCTGAACCATATCAGAAACAAATTCATCATCCCCT
>JBEPXF010000353.1:0-3137 GCA_041642075.1 Fodinibius sp. | reverse complement strand
GATAAAGAACAACCTGGCCATAATGTCTGGATTATTTGAGCTCCAGCTGGAGGGAGTTGAAAATGAGGAAACCAAAAAAGTGCTACGCAACAGTCAGTCGCGACTTAAGTCCATGGCCCTAGTACATGACAAGTTATATCAGACCTCTAACCTGACGGACATCCAAATGTCTCAATATATTACTGAGCTGGTTAGAAGTCTGCGTAATACTTTTATAGGAATGAATCAGGAAATAGACCTGGAATTTGACTTTGACGATATTTCATTGGATATCGAACAGGCTATCCCATGCGGACTGCTAGTCAATGAAATAGTGGTAAATGCTTTCAAACACGCTTTTAATAATAGAAGATCAGGCGTAATTAATATTTCTATGAAGCGTCAGAATGGAACTATCAAACTTATTATTGGGGATAACGGAGAGGGTATTCCTGACGATGTTGACCTAAAAAACAGCAGCTCCCTGGGAATGATGCTGATTGATACTTTTAAAAAGCAACTGGGGGCCTCGATGGAGATATCCAATACAAACGGTACTCAATTTTCAATCACTTTTCCTACTGAATAATTAAAAGCCCTATAATATCTCAGATTAAAATATAGTAATAGTTAGCCCATCTGCAACTAGCTAAGTATTGAATCAGCAATATAATCAGGAATAATACCAGAAGAATTAATTTTGAGATCTACCGTATCGGAACGGGTATTACCGGAAAGTACCAAGAGCGTTTTAAGCCCGAATTTATTCCCTCCGAGGATATCGGTACTTAACGTATCACCCACCATCAGAATATCTTCTTTAGCAAAGTTACCGGTTTTATTGAGCTCGTCGTAAGCATACATAAACATTTGGGAATCGGGTTTTCCGAATCGTATAAATTTTTGGTCGACTATATACTCAACGAGCCTTGAAATACCCCCTATTGCAATGGCAACATCACTTTTCGATACCGGATAATATTTATCAGAATTAGCAACTATGACCGGTAGATTTTTGCGACGCAGAAAGTTTACGGTCTTATTAATATGGAGATTCCAGTCAAAACCCTCATCATCCAGAAATAATAATGCTGAAATATCATCGATATCTTTCATACTATTGAGGTCAACATCGGATATAGGCACGTGTTCCAACCCCGATTGCAAAATATATTCTGCCGAGTTTTCTGTGCCCAGGTAGGCAACTTTACCAGATGTGATTTTTAGCTCTAAGAACTGCCTGGCAAGCATTCCGGAAGTGATTATTTCCTCTTCTCGAAGTCCTTGAAGTCCGAGGTTTTCAAATACCTGTATCTGTTGCTCCTGACTGCGAGAAGCGTCATTGGTAAGAACTCTTAGAGGAATATTCTGACTTCGAATATAATCAATAGAATCCTGTACCCCATCAATAAGTCCCTCGTGGTTTTTAAGTACACCATAGGAGTCGATAAAAACAGCTTTAAAATTCTTTACCAGTGAATAAAATGATACTTTTTCCATTGTTTGTGCTAAAGATTAAGTGCTTCTAATAAAGGTTCCGGATCAAATTTTTCGTCAACTACAGGCAAATGCTCGTTATACGCTTCCTGTTGGAGACGTGTTGCAAATACCTCATGAAAGAAATATCGGCCATATTTTACAACATAGTTGAGTAAGAAGAAACGATAGGCCTCTTTTAAAAACCGAATTTCTACTTCTTTGAGTGGGTATTCATTGTGGTATACTTTCAAAAAACGTAGGAAACGATCCTCCATAAGCGGGTCCAGATCATAACTAAAAATTGTTTGATCTCCAGCATGTGACACAATACGACTGAAAAAATAAAAATCCATCATTCTCGAACTCACCCGAAACCAGTCATAATCCCATCGGGAATAAAGTTGAAAATCTTCTGTTACTGAAAAGTTTCCGATATTCCAGTCTACAAAAACAGGGATAACATCCAGTTCATCAGTTCCTAATTCTTCAATATTCTCTAAAAAAGTGTGGCACTGCCGTTTAATTAAATCTATATGCATACGATGCTCATGTCGGCCTTCCTTGGTTTCCAGTATCTCAAGCAGATGATTGATATCTACCTCCAGAGTCTTAGACGACGGAGGCAGGGTATTTTTGATACTGTGACATGCTTTATGAAAGCGAGCAAAACTTACCGCGAGCTTATCTATCTGGTCCTCATTCAAACGTTTGGGCAATCGCTTTTTTACCTCCATAGGACGATAAAATACAACCCAAACATCAATCAATTCATCCTGATGGCGATGTACAAAAAGAGAATTCCCTTTAATCAACGATCGAGCCAATACATTTTCAAAAGGAGAAGGAAGATTATTAGCTAATGAATTAATAATGCTATGATCTTCCACAAAATGCTCAAATTTACCAAAGTAAGAGAGCTTGGCTATGATCACATTTTCATCTGAGAAAGATATTTCATAGACGTGATTCGTAGAAACCTTAGCACTGATATCCGAAATACTGTTAATTTCTTTACTATCATCATAAGCCTCAACAGCCTCTCTTACAATCTGATTAAAATCAATCTGAAGCATAAAAAATAGTTTTAAATAATTTCAAAATAACGTTTTAATTCCCAATTGGTTACCTGTCTAGAAAATTGTTGCCACTCCCATTCTCTGGTCATAATAAAATGATCCGTAAACGCCTTACCAAATAATTTTTCGGCCAACTTTGATGTTTTCATAGCATCCGTAGCCTCCTTGAGTGATGTCGGCAGTGGTTGATTTTCACTCTTAGCATACTCATTGCCCTGTGTTTTTGGGATATCCAGACTGAGATTATTTTCTATTCCGTATAAACCTGATGCCAGACTCGCTGCCATGGATAAATACGGATTGGCATCGGCCCCGGGCACCCTCGTCTCTACCCGGGTAGAAGAAGTCCCATCGGGAATAACTCTAAGAGCGGTTGTCCTGTTTCCTATCCCCCAACTGACACTCGTAGAAGCCCAGGAACCTTCAACAAAGCGCTTATAACTATTTACAGTTGGAGCGTACATTGGCAGTATATAAGGCAGACAATGGAGCTGACCCGCTAAATAGTGCTCCAAAATTTTACTGATGTTATTATCTCTTGACGAATCATAAAATACATTCTCCTCCTTATCTTCATCCCACAGACTTTGGTGAATATGTCCG
>JBEPXF010000352.1:0-3138 GCA_041642075.1 Fodinibius sp. | reverse complement strand
GAATAAAATACTATCATCTCTCTAATGGGGATCGAGGCGAAATTAACCCGGGTATTGATTCCAACATGTATTATACCACTATTACAATATTCTAGACGAATACTAAACTATAGTGCAATGTTAACCGTTATAATAATTCAACCGTTTCTAAATGGTAAATAAATAGCACTTTTATGTCGCGATTACCTTGGTCACATTTACTTTTCAGCTCGCTATTCATTTTTATCGTTAGCTGTGAATACAATAGTGACCGACATATTGAAAATGCTTCTCTGGAAATAAATAACTTCTCACAAACAATATCTGCTGATACCGTGGATAGATATGAAGTTGTTAAAACCGAAGAGGAGTGGAAACAGCTCTTAAGTTCAGGAGAATACCGAATCTTGCGTGGTCGGGGCACTGAGCTACCATTTGTAAATGAATATTATGATAATGAGAAAGAGGGCTTCTATTATTGCAGGGCCTGTGGACAGCCGCTCTACTCTTCAGAGACTAAATACAAATCGGGAACAGGTTGGCCTAGCTTTTGGGAGCCGATCAAACCTTCGGTTGTACAAGAAAAGGAAGATAATAGTTTTTTTATGACACGGACTGAAATAGTTTGTTCACGATGTGGTTCCCATTTGGGTCATGTATTTAGTGATGGGCCAGAACCTACCGGACTTCGTTACTGCATGAATTCACAAGCCCTTATCTTTAAAGAAATGGATCTCTCCAGTGTGGATATAAGGGAACTAGAAGTCATTAACGTGGAATAGGATTTTACCTGCCTCTCTCCTCCCGACGTTTATCCTTGGATAATATTATTCATCAATTTTAATACCTTGCTAAAACTTTGGACTAATTTTTCCGTCTCATCTATGGGGCACTGATACTTGCGCTCACTATTGTAGGTATTGTACTTATTCCCATCTGGTTACTTATTGCACCCCGATTTATAGATAAATACTTTGACAGGTTGCAATGCCAGCTTACTACCCGATCACTAAGCTTTCAAAAAGGAATTATCTTTCATGTGGAGCGAACAATCCCGCTGGATAAGATTCAGGATTTAACATTCAGAGAGGGGCCTCTTCTAAAGGCATTCGGACTTAGTATATTTAAAATTGAAACGGCCGGTAACACTGGTCAGGGAAGCAGTGATATGACTCTCATCGGGATCATAAATGCTGCAGACTTCAGGAAAAAAGTATTTGATCAGCGCGACAAAGTAACCGATCATTCCGGATCGGCAGAAAGTCAGGAAAGTACCATAAAAATATTAACTGAAATACGCGATTCTATCACACGTATTGAGCAAAAAATGTAATTACACTGGTTCTGAATATAGAATGGGTATTTGGAGTCTTTTCAAGACTTAAGGTGTCATCCTGAATTTAGTTTAGGATCTTTTTTAAAATAGCCTATACCCCAAATAATAGATTCTTAAACAAGTCCAGAATGACACAATGGATGGCTTTGAAAACCTCCAATTAATTAGCTGATTTACCTGTTCTAGCTGCAATCTTTTTGTTGTAGATAATCAACAAGATCATAGCTACTCCCCATTGAAGCAATACTGTAGCTACCGAATACATGCTAAGTGGATTATACCAGCTGTCCGGGGCATACTCAAAAGCGCTGAGATACATCCACCAAACCAACAGGGTAAACACTTCAATCGGCACTACATACTTTATAATGATTTCCCACCAACGTCCCAGGGTCCATCTTCTTTTTTCAGTATTAACAAGCTGATCTCGAAATCTTGACGGACTGAATTTTATCACGGCAAATGACATAAATGCCCCCGATACTAATAACCCCACCCCCCATACAAAATCCTGATTTGCAAGAATGTCGGTTGAAATTGCTGAAGGCAGTCCAAAAGCAAAGCCGGCCAGGCAAACACCTGCTGTTGCCTTTTTACGAGAAATATTCATATCGACCAACACGCGGCTGGCAAGCTCAATCATGGAAATAAGAGAACTAAAAGCTGCAAAAGTAAGCCCCAGGAAAAACAGGATAGCGAAAATACGCCCCCCCGCCATTTGTTCGAAAAGTTGCGGCATCCACATAAAGGTTAATCCCGTTCCTGCCGGTCCCGAAGACTGCATGATTTCCAGGATCTGACCATCATCCACGGTGCCCCCCAAAGTTCCAAACACTGTTGAAAAAATAGTTATCGCTGCTAATAGAGAGACGATATTATTACCAATTCCCGTCTGCAATGCACTGATAGTAATATCATCCCTCGACCGCATATAAGCTGCATAAGTAAGGATTAGCCCCCATGCAGCTCCCGTATCCCACGCATTCTGAGTTAGAGCTTCAATCCATATGCGTGGTTCAGATAAGGTTGCCCAGTCCGGGGTAAAAAGGTATTCAATCCCCTGGTAACTACCAGGAATCATAACTGCCCGGATTAATGAAATAACAACCACAAGCAGTAGAGAGGGAATCAAAACCTTGTTAATGCGCTCAATGGAAGAAATACCTTTAACAACGATATATCCTCCAGCACCAATCATTAGCGCGTGAAATAATGATGGCAGGGCCGATCCCTGGAAACCGTACCATACGGTTTCTGCCTGTTCCATATTCTGGGGAAGCCGGCCGACTACTGATTCTATAAAATAATAAAGACACCAACCTGCAACCACGCTATAATAAAACATAATAGCAGTAGCTACGAAGCCGATAAATCCTCCCATCCAGGCATACCTTTCCCCCACCAGATTGATAAAAGAACCGATAATTCCTTTACGCCCATGGCGGCCAATTCCATATTCAGCAATAATCAATGGAATGGAAAAGAGAAACAGGCAGGCCACCCAGGCAATTATGAATGCCCCTGCTCCATCTGCCCCCCCATTTTGAGCAGCAATTCGGGGGAAACGCCATATATTTCCCGTACCGACGGCAATTCCCAGTACACTCAGAATTAGCCCCCATTTGGAAGAAAATAACGAACCGCTTTTCTTTTCATTTGGCATATAAAACAGGTTCTTTTTCGAAATAATATCCTTAGAATACTCAGCCCTATTTTTAACCAATTTTTTACGGATTGGCAACCACTTTTCTGTTCAACCTACTAGTGATGGTATGTCTCATAGCTAATTTTTCTTTGGTGAGTATATTTAACATAAATAAGTA
>JBEPXF010000351.1:0-3186 GCA_041642075.1 Fodinibius sp. | reverse complement strand
TACACCTATTGGGCAGAAAGGAAGCGGGCAGAGACGTATCGGGGACAGGGTAGCACAGAAACAGCATTATCTGTATACAGGCAGCTTTTAAATGATGACAAGTATTTGGATCGTCGCCATGAGTTAAGGTATGATATTGCCCGTACACTGGAAGAACAGGAAAAGGTACAAGAGGCAGAAAAGCAATATCAACAGTTACTGCATGGAAATGATCGGTCGGGGGAACGAGGGCTACAGGCGCAGATTTATTATCGGTTAGGGCAGCTGTACAGTAATTACTATGACAATTATGAGTTGGCTGCATCCTATTACGATAGTTCTGCAAGTCGGGGTTGGATTTCCGAAGAAAACGAGGAATCTGCCGATCTCCTGATGCAGTATGTTGATCTAAAGCAGTCTATTGCCCATACCGATAGCCTATTACAGCTGGGGGAATTGCCGCCTGAGAAGTTAGATTCACTATTGGAAGAAATTCGCACCCAAAAAAGACGGGAATTACAGGAGCAGGGAGAATCTGGGAGCAATGAACAAATGAGGAATGAGCCGGTAGCCCCTGATGAGATGGAACAGGCGAATCAATCATCCATATACGGATTTTTAAATCATCGTAGTACCGAAATGGTGGCCAAGGGTAAAGGTGAATTCCAGTTGATATGGGGATCGCGTCCATTGGTAGATAACTGGCGCAGGGAGGAGGCTATACGATCGACAGGTGCAAGAGAAGAAATGATTGATAGGGCTGGGGAGGATCCGAATGTGAGTGTCTCTGAAGAATTAGATATAGACTTTAATCCGGAAGCCATTCCACGTACAGAGGAACAACGTCAACGCCTGCAGGAGGAGCAAACCGGGCACTACTACCGGCTGGGGAATTTGCTATTCTTGGAGCTCAGTAGGCCAGACAGTGCCAAGCGATACTACCGGAAGGTTATAGACCGGGAGGAGTCTTCCCTTCGTCCCAGGGCCATGTACGCCCTTACAGAAATCTATGGGGAAGAGGATACACACGATCCGGATAGCCTGGATTATTGGACAAACCGGTTGGTAGCTGAGTATTATGATACGGAGTTTGCCGAATTGGTACAGCCTGATGAATCGGATACAGATAACGCAGAGGAAGCACAAAAAGACAGTCTGCAAGAAGTATTTTATGACCTTTCAGCTACAAGTATTCCATTTAAGGGGGCAAAAATGCGAATGTTGGCAGAAGACCATGCATCAGAGGAGCAAGCCCCATATATCCACTACGAGGCTTTGGAGGAGTATATACAACAGGCTAAGGCGCTGAATACGTTGACCGATACGCTAATGGGATTTTCTTATCAGATTGCGAATAACAACCCCGAGTTTCAATCGGTTTATTGGGATAGTGTCAGAATAGTACTGGAAGAACATGAGGAATTATTTGAGACTTCCCCATACCAGTCCAAAATAAGCGCGTTGAAAGAGGAGTTAGGTCCCGTACAGCAGCGACAAAAGCTGCCCACCTGCAGCGAAAGTGGAATATCATTAGAGGTGGATCCCAGTATGGTGGCGTTTTTAGATTCGGTTGAATTTCCTGAAAAAACGGAGGAACAGTCCCTTTTCGGAAGTGTAGCCTATTTTTTTGTAGTCGATGAGGAGGGGGAGATAGAATCGTTTGAGCTGGCATCGATGTCGGCTTTACCAGATATGGAAGCAGCTCTTGAGAAAGCGTTTGAAGAACATCTCAGCTTTCAGCCACCTGAGCTCAATGGGGAGATATCCAGGATTCGCTGCCGCGTTGAATTTCCCCTGGAAAGATAAGATGACGTCCTTCAGGCTTATTACTCAGCGGCGGTTACCAACTGATGGATGGTATCTACGTTAAGTTCTTTTAACTCTTTTACCAGTTGACGATTAATATTTTTAATCAGAGAAGGACCCTCATAAATAAGTCCGGTATAAACCTGAAGGAGATCGGCTCCGGCCAGCATCATTTTTAACGCCGTAGAAAATGAATCTACGCCACCAACTCCTATAATTGGTTTTTGTCCATTAGTGGCTTTACTTATCCACTGGATGATTTGAATGCTTTTCTCTGCAATAGGAGGACCGCTCAAACCGCCTTTGCCTATTTTGTCGAGCACTGAAGTGTCTGTCATAAGATTATTGCGCTGGGAGGAGGTATTGCAGGCCACGTAACCGTGTACCCGGTGTTCCTCGCATACCTGCAGAAGCTTCATGAGCTCCGCTTTTGAAAGATCCGAAGAAACTTTCACCAAGGTTGGGAGCATGCGCGCATCACCTCTAATATTCAGTCCGGAGAGTAGTTCATTCAGGGCTTTGGGATCTTCAAACGTTTTTCCTTCTTCGGTATTGGGACACGAAATATTTATAGTAATGTAATCGGCAATTTTTTTGGCCTCGTGGAAGCTATGGATGTAATCCTGAATCGCCCGATCACCCATAACACTTGAATCGTGAGTTTTAGCAATATTAATTCCCAGCGGTATTGAAATTTTCTTATTTTTAAGACGCTTAACGACCGTCTTGGCCCCGTCGTTATTAAGTCCCATGCGATTGATTATTGCTCTGTCTTTAGGCAAACGAAACATGCGGGGGCGGGGATTGCCAATACTAGGATCACCTGTAATACTTCCAACTTCTACAAAGCCAAAGCCCGCAGCTTCCATCGCACATGGTATTTTACCATTTTTATCGAAGCCGGCTGCCAGGCCAATGGGGTTCTTGAACGTTAATCCCCATATGTTTTGGGTGAGTCTTGGAGATTGATAATTGAAAATAGCCCTGGCAACAGCTTGTAAGAAGCCGCTGTCAGAAACTTTTTGGGCAAATTGATATGTCAGATCGTGGGCCCTTTCAGCCTCCAGCTGAAATAATAGGGTTTTGACCAACGAATTATATATCATAATATGAGAACGATACTTTTTCCAACTCCACCAAAGTAATGAGCTTTTAGCTAAGAACGAAATTTAAGATAACCATGGAGTTTACTTCTTTCGGGGATGTTCATGAGTACCTCGAAGCTATACCTAAGTTTCAGACCGATTTTTCTTCTGCAGCTGATTTTAATCTTCAGAAATTTAGTGATTTTTGTGCGGAAATCGGTAATCCACAGGATACCTTTCCTTCCATTCATGTAGGTGGTACCAATGGAAAAGGAAGCTGTTGTAAAATACTTTCTGCTATTTACAGGGAAACGGG
>JBEPXF010000350.1:0-3209 GCA_041642075.1 Fodinibius sp. | reverse complement strand
TCTCAGGAAGACAAAAGACAATTAAGTGGCTTACCTTTGCAAGCTGTGAAAGGAAATTTTCCCAAAAATTCGCTTATAAAATTTTCGAAGTGCTACGAGCGCTTTTTCCTGATCTATGGCATTATGACTTCCGCTTAGTGTAACTAAATTGCCATTTTTTGCGGCATTTTCGAGTGTCTCTGCATGGGAAAATGGGATGATGTTGTCGTTTCGGCTGTGAAGCATTAGCCAGGGAAGGGAAAGCGACTTCGACCGAGCAAGATTATTGAACTCGTTTTGCATTAGAAGTGAGGCCGGTATCCAAGGGTAAATATCTTGGGCAACATCCATTAGAGAGGTAAAAGCTCCCTCCGTAATAAGTCCGGCAGGCTGAACACGGGAGGCGAGATAAGTAGCCACACCAGAGCCTAGCGACCATCCATAGAGTACTATCTGGTTTGGATTTACGCCGACTTCCTGGGTCAGATATCTCCATCCTGCCCTGCTGTCTGCATAAACGCCTTCTTCCGAGGGAGTAAGTTCGGAAGACATTCCATAACCTCTGTACTCTACGGTTAAGACATTAAATCCCGCCTCTCTCAATAGTTGATATCGCTGGATACAGGGAAAAGAACCGACAAGTAAACCATTGCCGTGGAAGAAAATAACCCATGGCTTTGTTTCTGATTCTTCCAGTTGGCTTTCTAATAGGAATACGGGCTTCCCGTCATCAGCTTGCACGCGGAGGGTATCCCATGGAATGTCAGTGGTGGGAGAAGGAACCGCTTGTCCTTGCTCTCCTAACGATGCACCACTAAAAACCATCGAATTTTCATTAAGAAGCAAAAATGCCGTTGAAGCAATATACGCAATGATCACAAATCCAACTGCAATTAAGGTATATCGGAGTAATTTTCTGATCATGGGAGTATATTTGGGTTGCTGTTTTCGGATAACACATGTGGATTAAGCCATACCGATTATTTGTAATTTTTTAGTTAGGATGCTTATTGATTATCCTCCAGCCAGACAGGTTTCGTTTTGGGCTTGTGATCCTGGCCTATTATATCGCGGTATAATTCGGGTCTTCTCGCATTTTTATATCTCCATCCACCAGAACGTGATATTTTCTTTTTATTAATCTTTGCAATAGTTATTTTATCCTCAAAAGATTTGATTTCAGAGAGAACCTCGCCATAGGGATCTAAAATCATTGAGTTTCCGTTTTTCAGGTGCTCTCCATCATATCCAATGGGATTTGTAAAAGCATAATATACGCCATTGTCATAAGCCCGGGCGGGAAGCCATCTCATAAGCCACCTTCTGCCTTTGGGTCCGTCAAATTCCAGTCGCAATGAAACCGGATCCTCTTCTCTGTTTTCCCAAAGCTCATCATCCACATATCCTCTCCCGGGCATGGTAGAAGGGGTACAGCCTGTAACATGAGGAGCAAAAATTAATTCAGCCCCTAACAGGGTTGTTGCTCTTACATTTTCTATCACATTGTTGTCATAACAAATAAGTATACCGCATTGCCAGCCCAGTAAGTCAAATACCACATATTCATTTCCTGGAGAAATGCGGTCGTTAATGAAGGGATGTAACTTTCTGGATTTTGCAATTACTTCACTCCCGGATACAGCGAGGTAGGTATTGTAAATTTTGTCCTTTTCTTTTTCCAATAGACCGGCCAAAACCGGAATTTCATGTTTAGTAGATATTCGCATTAATTCCCGGGTGCTTTTCCCCTCGGGAACAACTTCTGCAAGGCCGCTAATTTCATCCGAATTGAGATTTTTAACAAAAGTATAGGCCGTTACCGACATTTCATGGAAACTAATCAAATCAGCTTTCTGCTCTTTAGCTTTTTGGGTTAGCTCTTCAATGACCGATAAGTTATATAATTTATCTCCGTCTTTTGGCTCAAACTGAGCAACTGCAATGTTTAGGGATTTCATTTATCTGATAAGTTTTGTAATTAGCGGGCCGCTGTAGTAGAATAATGTTAAGGCTACAGCTCTGAGTATAAATAAGCAAAAATATAGGATTTGGGTAAAACACTTTTTCAGATGTCTGAGATTATTATCCCGGATTTTATATCTTATTATTAATAACCAGTAACTTCTATTATCTGTGATGAGGAAAATATATCATATTTTAGCACTGGCCATTTGCATAGGGCTTATCTCCTGTGGTTCGAATAATCAAATCACAGAAAATGGGGATTGGCAGACTCTATTTAATGGGGAGGACCTCAACGACTGGATTGTCAAGATTCATCATCATGAAGTGGGTGATAATTACGCCAAGACGTTTCGGGTTACGGATGATGGAGTTATACAGGTAAACTATGATGATTATGACGAGTTTAATGAGAGGTATGGACATCTGTTCTATAAAGAACCGTTTTCTTCCTACCATCTTAAATTTGAATATCGGTTTACCGACCAATGGCTTGAAGATGCTCCCAATTACACCTACCGGAACAGTGGGGTTATGTTTCATTCTCAGGATCCACATACCATTCTCAAGGAGCAGGATTGGCCTATTTCTGTAGAGTACCAAATGCTGGCAGCCGAAGAGGAGGGGGAAACCCGGCCAACGGGTAATATGTGTTCTCCCGGAACAGAAGTATTTTATGAAGGAGAAATGGATCCGCGGCATTGCATCAATTCATCTTCTGATACCTATCAATGGGACGAGTGGGTTCGTGCAGAGCTTATTGTATATAGCGATTCCCTGGTTATCCATAAGGTAAATGGAGAAAAGGTGCTGGAATATACCAAGCCGCAGATAGGAGGCGGGGTAGTAAATGGTTACGATCCGGATATAAAGGTTGATGGAAAAACCTTAACAGAAGGTTATATCGGACTGCAGGCTGAAGGTCAGGGAGTAGAGTTTAAAAATATCAGAATAAAAGAGCTGGATTGAGGTGGAACCAAGAAGTACCTAAATAGAGGCGATGGGTGGATTCGAACCACCGTAAGGAGCGTTGCAAGCTCCCACCTTCCAGTCGGTCACATCGCCTTATAAGTTGGGTCCTGTGATTAAAAGGTCAATCTAATTTTTTAAAACCTGTTAACGACCTCATAGTTTTAAATGCTGGTCAAATATATAACTTTTTTCCGTTGAAATTCAAGGGAGTCAGCTTATCTACATGGGCTTAAGGGGCGTGCAAAGTCACACTGAATTATTTAAAATCTACTGAAGACTAATTTTATAATTTTATG
>JBEPXF010000349.1:0-3218 GCA_041642075.1 Fodinibius sp. | reverse complement strand
GCCATTGCCGAACCCTGTTTCCAATACCTTTTGAGTTTCAGCAGTATCTACCATGTCCCATCCCAATTCATATAACTTCTGGTTGGACTCATTAAGCTTGTTTGCTACCTTGCTGCCAACCTCTCCGTTGGGCTTTTTAAGTTGGCGGGAGAGTTCGACGGGATCGATATTTTCCATAACTTGTTGAATAAGATTTATTGATGAATATACTTGGTTTTTATTATAGTAATTTTTGATTCAAGCGGCTAATATCTTATAAAGGATAACAGCAAATTGCTATAATTTAGTGCCATGAATTCTTGTCCGTTAGCAATTTACCAGAGTACTTTTGGCTGATATAAAAAGAAATGGAATTTCACTTAATCATTACAGATTAAGAGGCATGAATAAAAAGTTATAGGTCACTCTGGTTCTACTGATTAACTTTTTTAGAATTTACAGTATCCCCAAAGAAAATGCATTTATGATGGATATATCACTCCTTTTTCAGTTAATAGGATTAACGTTTATTCTGGCGCTTGTTTCCTGTGCTTCTGCCCAGGATCAGAAAAAGCCAATTCAGGCTCTGCTGCTTACCGGTGGTGGCTGGCACGATTATGAAACCCAAGAGAAATTGCTGACGGAAGGTCTCAACGAGCAGCTTGACCATAGCATTGAGTGGACCATCGTACACGAGGGAAATGGCGAACCCGATCACCACCTTTCAATATTGCAGGAGGAAAACTGGGCCGAAGACTACGATGTGGTTGTGCACAATACCGGTTTTGGGCGGGTGGAGGATGCCGATTTTGTAAAGCAATTTGTCGAGCATCACAAAGGGACTCCGGCTGTACTTATCCACGCCACTATTCACAGCTATCGCTATTCGGAGCCAGCCGATCCCTGGTTTGAGTTTATGGGCTTCCAGTCCATGCGGCATGAAGACCAGCGCGAGTTTGAGGTCAAAAATATTGCGCCTGACCATCCTATTATGGAAGGCTTTCCAGAAATCTTTAAGACTCCTATGGATGAGGTCTATGTCGTTGAAAAGATATGGGGTGACATTACGCCGCTGGCCCAGGCTTATGGCGAAGAAACCGAAGCGTATCACACGGCTACCTGGACCCACGAGATTGAAGGGACACGGATCTTTGCTACTACCCTTGGCCATAATAATGAGATGTTTGAGGAGGATGTTTTTTTGAGAAAGGTTGCCAATGGACTTTTGTGGGCTATTGATGAGCTTTAAATAATGATATCTATTAAAACGAAAACACCAATATTTATGAAAGTACCGATATTTGTAACAACAGCTATACTCTTTATTGGATTACTTGCTGTCACGGCAGAAGCCCAGCAATCAACCGGAAGCTGGAAACTGATTGAGGGGGAAGAGCTCCCTACGCACCGGCACGAAAATGCCTATACCGCTGTGGGTAACAAGTTGTACCTGCTGGGCGGACGCGGTGAACGTCCGGTAGAGGCCTACAATCCTGCCACTGGAGAGTGGGAAACCAAGGCTACGCCCCCTATTTCGATGCACCATTTCCAGGCGGTGTCGCTGAATGGAAAAATTTATGTGATTGGAGCTTTCAACGGTGGCTATCCGTACGAGGATCCGATCCCGAATGTCTATATCTATGATCCTTCGGCGGATGAATGGACAAAGGGGCCCGAAATTCCGGAAGACCGGCGGCGCGGTGCGGCCGCAGCCGTGGCTTATGAAGGCAAGATCTATATAGCAGGCGGCATCCAAAACGGCCATGCTGACGGACATGTGCGGTGGCTGGATGTGTTTGATCCCGATACAGGCGAATGGAACAGGCTGATCGATGCTCCACGGAACCGCGATCACTTTCAGGCAGTCGTAATTGACGGAAAGCTCTATGCGGCCGGGGGACGCCGAAGTTCTCAGGCCACCAGCGCGACGTTTGAGTTGACGATCCCCGAGGTAGATGTCTATGATTTTGACACGGGAAAGTGGACGCCCCTGCCGCCTTCCGGTGACCTGCCGACCGAACGTGCGGGCTCAACCTCCATTGCAGTGGGCAAATATATGGTGGTTCTCGGTGGAGAAAGTGCAGACCAGACCGATGCTCATGCCGAGGTGGAAGCCCTGAATACAGAAACCGGAGAATGGGATGCCCTCGATTCGCTGAATGTAGGCCGCCACGGCACTCAGGCTGTGTTGCATAAGGATAAGGTTTATATTACAGCAGGGTCCAAAGTGCGCGGCGCCGACGAGATAAACTCCCAGGAAATCTATACGATACCGGATTCGTTGAGGGGAGAATAAGTGAAGATAAATCTAATCCGTTCGTCCCCCGCCCTGAAGGACGGGGCAATAAGCTTTAGAATTTCGATATCCCATAAAAAAAGCCGCAAGCCATTATTAAAAATGACTTGCGGCTAAATGATAACAAAAGTGATATATTTTTTAGTTGATTATAGACTCAGATTCTGTCCAAAGAAAATGGCATTCAGAAAGAGGCGGCTGGTAGTATGCCAGTAGCTGCGGAAATTGGGATTATCAGCAAAGAGAATGACCTTGCCGCTGCCCTCTTCTTTTGCAACAAGTGGCGAAGTACCGCGGACTTTATCCAGGTTTTTGTCACTGATATGTCCTCCCACAAATGGCTCATCGGTGTATTTAGCGACGGTAGCATATGGATTGTCACTCTGCTTCAAAAACAGGCTGCTGTTCTTGATAAACAACTGACTTTGGTCCGGTACGCCAAAGGCGATCGGATTGGAGGTATCGATATCGGCCTCTAAAATAGTGCCGGGAATGGTACTGGCTCTCCAGCGGTCGCTCTGCTCTTCATAATCATAGCGCGGAGGCGTACCCGTGGTATCTTCCGGGAAGGTTTGCAGCAGGTCTTCGCTGACCAGCTTCTGATTAATAGCCCATCCCGTGGCATCTTCATCCGTAATAAGAACGCCGCCGGCATGCACCCAGTCTTTCAGATTTTTAACCGTTTGTTCATCCCAGTCGCTGTAATTCCCGTCAACGAGTATAATGGTATTATAGCGCTTCAGGTCGGTCTGGGGAAATTGCGGTTTTCGGATTTTGGTAGCTTCTATTCCTGCGTGTTTGTTTAACAGGAACCAGGCTTCACCAACTTCATAACTGCTTACGTCAGGCCCAATGACAAGGGCTACCTCTGGTTTTTCGACCGGCGCGATGTTATTGCTTCCCAGGTCAATGCCGGAGGGCGTCATGCCGGTATCCACTGCAT
>JBEPXF010000348.1:0-3228 GCA_041642075.1 Fodinibius sp. | reverse complement strand
CGACGGGGGTGGTATATGGTACCTAATCTCGGAAGATCTAAGTTAACTGGGGTATCCCCCCCCTTATTAAAAAAGCCCCAAGGCGAAATGCCTCAGGGCTTTTGGATCTAAATTTGAACAACTTAGAATATCTTAATTCAAGCTTCGTACGTTAATAGCACTTAGCCCTTTGTCGGTCTCTTCGACTTCAAATTCCACGGATTCCCCATCGTCAAACCCTTGATCAAAACCAAGATCCTCGATGTTGTTTCTGTGAACGAAAATATCATCGTTCCCTTCGTCGGGATTGATAAATCCAAACCCTTTTTGGGCGTCGAAAAATTTTATTTTGCCTTGTTGTATCATAAGTAATGTGTTTTATGCACCCGTAGAATTCTCTTAAGAAAGGAGTTGGACTAACGCGTCTTTTCAGTAAAATTTGCCTGGCAGGTGGGTAATTAAATTTACGTCTACAAGGTAGGCCTAATAACAGTCAATACCTATTTATACTTTGGGCCGCTATATATTGATTTAAACGGGAAGGGTAATTACCAGGCTGTTGATGGCAGCGTCGCCAGCCTGCATTTCCTGTCCGATGGCCTTAAAATTATCAGCGATCACTTGCTTTACCTTATCAGTAGATTGCCCCTGGTGGTGCGTGGAACTGACATCACGAAAAGTATTGATATCGCAATGACCCAAATCCCCTGAATAAATCATAAGGTGTAACTCCCTGATTTTTTATCTGTCGTATTCCTTTTGTGTGCAACAGGTTAGATTCTAATATACTACAAAAAATGACATCTATAACTTCGGCTATTACTTTTGCGGTGATAATAACATTAAAAGAAGGCCTGTATAAAAAGAAATACAGGCCTCCTTTAACATCGAACACCGTACTTTACTACTTACGCAAGTGAGGCGGTACGGCATTTTTGCGCGTTATGGAAGATTGACTTTTCGCACCGTCGGACCTGTGAGGTTATTTTCCAACATCCACAGGTTATCCCACTTGTCGAATGTAATAGCACTTGGGAGTGGCAGCCCTGAGTATAAGGTGGTATGGCTTCCGGTAGCCGGATCAAACCGTTTTAGGGTACCACCCGCTGGATCTTGGCTTGGATCAAACACTTTGCCTATTGCCACGGCCCATCCCTCGATATCATATTCAACACCATATAGCATGCCATCAGGTCCGAACTCCATATCGATAATGGATGTAAGTCCATCGGCAAACATGGTGCACTGTGGGGAAGGACAAACGACATTATTTGCTCCGGATTCGATGCGCCAGATGCGGGACCAGCCGGGGGTAGCAGGCGCTCCCGTGAGTTCGCCCACAAAATAATCGCCCGTAGGGCCGATCGCTACCGAAGTGGGAACCGGTTGCACATAGCAGTCAATGGTAGGGTCGTTTTCGGCTGTTTTTAAAAACCGGTAATCCCCATTTTGGTCTATAGGAGGAGTTAGTACGGCAACCCAGTCAACCGTGCCGTTTTTCTTGACTGAGAGTACCGTATTCCCGGCCGCATCGCCTACTAACGCCATACTTCCCGTCAAGGCAGCCAGGTGATATGGATTTGACTGCGGTCCGGCCGTAAACCCTTGTGCTGGATCCTCTTCACACGCCTGATTTTTCCACTGCGGGCCTTCAAACGCGTCGGGATCGCTAGCTGTCTCGAAGGTCTCAATATCTCCGATCAGTTGGGCGCCTCCATTGTTTACATGCCAGACGCCAGCCCCGGCGGCGAGGTCAAGTCCTCCGCTGGCAAGGAAATAACTATTTGTTCCCACCACTGCAAGCCCGTTGGCCGGTTGCCCGAGCGTGCCTGGGATTTCAGCGACCTGCGTGACTACGCCTTTTCGGATCCGTTGGACCGTACCATTCTGGGTCACGAGGATACTTCCGTCCGGAGCTGCGTCCAAGTCATAAGCCACGGGCGTAAACTGATTGTACGTCGAATTACCCGTTGTCGGCGGTTGGCCTGTTAACGCCTCTAGGTTAGTTGTGGTGTTGTTATCTATAGTTCGGTTGACATTGCCATCATTACACGACGCTACAAAGAATACAAGAAGACAAAAAACTGCCAGCTTGTATAATTTTTCCATACTACTTGATGCTATTTTAGTTTTAATTTTCATAGTAGAAACCTCTATTTGTGTTTGTTTTTCTAGTTTGGGAGGTAATAGATGTCTTGCTGTAGGTGATTAAAATGTGGTTTTGATGAAAAAAGCCTCTCGGCGGAAAGGAAACCGATAGAAATATTTTTATTTAACGCATGAAATAAAGATAGGCTCATTAGAAATACAGATAAAAAATTGACACAACAAACGGGCTATCACTCATCTCTCGATTTATCTCTAAGCTTATTATTATTAACAACTTAAGATAGATCATTTAAACCCCAAAAAGAAACAACAATTTGTGAAGGCGTAATTACCTGCAACCCAAACTTCTTGAAAACCTCGCTACCCTCCGCTGGTTAATTTTGATGGGGAGATCAAATGAGGTTTATGATCGGAGTATTTGAGTTAAAGTCCCTCCCCTCCTTAAAGAGGATTGGCGGTCGGCTGGGAGTAAACCCTAAATAAGGACTATCTGCTTGACATTTCCCTTTTTGAAGGTGTTATACTTTTCATTCCTCAATCTTGTCCAGCCCGCCCGTTGCCTGATTCTCCCGGTTCTCAAAGAGCCTCAACAAGCCTTTGTTTACCGCAACTGGCCAAACCGAATAGTGATCGTAATCGTCAAATATTTTCCAGTCGATCTGCAGCCCGTGATAGTTTCGGGATTCCAACGTTTGCGCCATTCTCAGCATGCCACCTGTCATATAATGCGATTCAAGATCGCCCACTGATAAGAAGATCTTAACATCCAAAGTGTCATTTTCGGCTGCATACTGCTCTTCATACTCAAACAAGTTGCCTTCATATTCCCGGTCTCTCTCATACCAGTAGGCAGAACTGCCCAAAAGATAATTGTCGAAGGTATTCGGCTGATGAAAAAGCACATAATGACCGTACCATCCTCCTCCAGACCAACCAATGTAGGTTCGTTCATCGGTGACTCGGTAATTTTCGGTGATATACGGGAATAAATGGTCTTCCATAAAAGACAGGAACTCTTGAGCATTGCCCAGGTCCATCTCCTTGGCCCATTGCGGCGTAAACCCACTGGGAAATACAAAACGGTCTAAAATGGTATACTCACGGGTTCTCAGCTGCATGATTCGCCGGAATTTTTGAGGG
>JBEPXF010000347.1:0-3228 GCA_041642075.1 Fodinibius sp. | reverse complement strand
TTTGCTCGGTTCCCGATCCCAAATTGGGATTAAAGGAAGCCCTGCGCGTCGCCAAGCCCGGTGGTAAGCTTCACCTGCTCGAACACATGCGTGCTAAAAATCCTATGATGGGTTCGTTAATGGACAAGCTTGACAGCCCAATACACTACATAAGTGGCGTCCATATCGCCCGCCAGACAGTAGTAAATGTTGAAGAGGCAAGATGGAATATCCAGCAGGTGCAGGATCTAACTACAAAGGGGATCTTCAAAAAAATTGAAGCAACAAAACCGCATTAAGTCCCTTTATCTTTTGCTAGCGGAAATTTAACCACCAACGTACTCCCTTGGCCCTGTCCTTCACTGTAGGCGCGAATTTTTCCATTATAGAGTTCTACAATAGCCTTAACGAGTGGCAATCCCAATCCACTGCCCGGACTTTCCTGAACATCCTGTTGATTAGCACGATAGAATCGCTCAAACAAATGCTTTTTCGTTTCCTGGTCAAATCCAATACCTGTATCGGTTAGGTGTAAAACTGCTTTCCCGCTGGATCGCTTAAGCTGTATGTCTATACTTCCTCCATCGGGAGTATATTTTAAGGCATTTTCCAGCAGGTTATTGACAACTTCCTCGATATAAGCTCCATGCGCCCGAACCTGCAGGTCGGGATCGATCTGCGTGTGGATCGTAATGTCCTTGCCCCTAGCATCTTCTCGGTGCTGATCGGCTACCGCTTCTGTAATGCGGCTTATATTAATGGTTTCCGGCTGAGAACGATGCACCGATTCGACCCGAGACAACTGAAGCAGCAAATGCACCATCTCGCTCATGCGGCGTGTTTCTGTTAGCATCCGCTGGATGGTTTCCCGATATTCTTCCTTGGATCGAGGCTTTCGCAACATAATTTCAGCGTCGCTTCGCATGGAAGATAGCGGCGTCATCAGTTCGTGAGCGGCATCGGAGGTAAAGCGCTTTTCCCGCTCAAAGCCTCTTTGCAGCCGATTGAGCATCGTATTAAACGTTTCCGCCAAATCGGTAAGCTCGTCCCGCACCTGATAATTTACGGGGATACGTTTATCCAAGTCTGTAGCCGTAATTGATTTGGCGGCGTCAATAATTGAAGACACCGGGGACAGCGCCTTTTGAGAAAGCCAGTATCCCCCAAGAATCGAAAAGGCCACACTTATGGCAATCAAAAACAGTAGATATCGCCTGAACCGACTCAACTCTTCGTGCAGCGTCCATTCGAATCCGGTGACTTCCAGCCAGCCGTCGAGTTCCTCATCGCTATCCATAATCGGATAAAATAGCGTCCGTGCCGGCAAGTCTTGCCACTGGCTGCTGAAGGAGTACTCTTCAGCAGCATCCGGGATATCCGTTTCCAATGGCTGGTCAACATCGGTAAAGTTTGGACTCCTATAAATGAACTGCCCTTCCCGGTTATACAGCCGAACATAGGTTCCGTACTCTACACCACTTTTGAGCGCTGCATTGCGACTATATCCTGACAAATCAATGGAAAGGGTATCATCCTGGGTGGTATCAATATGCGAAAGCAACTGTTCAGCCTCGAACCGAAGATGGCGATCATAGTTGTGATGGATCGACTGGTGAAATAATTCATACAAAAAATAACCAAATAGGCTAAGCATCACGAAGAGACTCAATCCATACCAAAATGCCAGTTTCTTCGAGATAGACAAACGATCAAAAAAACCAGTTATCCTGCTCACAATATTACTCATTTTCGTTTAATAGCTCGTTATTAAGTCGATATCCTGCGCCCCGTATGGTTTCAATCACCTGGGAGTGGTCCTCCAAGAAATCTTTCCTGCACTCTTCAAATGATTCAGCCAGCTTTTGTCGCAGCGTTGAAATCGTGGCCTCAATCGTATTATCGCTCACGTGGTACGCCGATCCCCACACTCGCTCTGCCAATTGGGTTTTTGAGAACACCGTTTCCGGGGCGCTCACCAACAGTTCCAACAAAATAAACTCCTTGGGCCGAAGCGATCGTTTAATGCCACATACTTTTACCCAGTGTTTGCGCGAATCCAGTTCGATAGGCCCAACGGAAACAGCTTCCTCATTATGCATCTCCGATGACCGTCGTCCCAATGCCCGGACGCGGGCCAGCAGTTCTTCAAACGAAAAAGGCTTGCCCATGTAATCATCAGCCCCCGCATCAAGGCCCGATACTTTGTGGTCCAGGTCCCCGAGGGCGGTCAGCATAAGAACCGGGAACGATCGATCTTCATCGCGCCAATGCTCCAGAATTTGCTTGCCATCCCGATTGGGCAGCCGCCAGTCCAGGATGACCAGATCATAATCATTCACCAGTCCCTGCAACTCGGCTTCTTCCCCATCATGCATGACCTCCACCACGTGACCTTCCTCTTCCAGTCCCCGTTTCAAATTGTTGGCCAGTTGCTTTTCATCTTCCACTAAAAATATCCACATAAAAACAGGTTATTAGTACGTATTTATCAAATGAGGAACATAAGATAATAGACTCTGACCACTAATGTTTTAAGCTTGATTTAAGGTTCCAATACGTAAATTCAATTATGTCGTAATTTAAGAGTTTTATATCTTTATATTAGAGTCAATCCACCATTTAGCTATTCTATTATGAAACATGCCTACCTATTTATTCTCGTTGCCTTAAGCTCGTTCTTACTTATTTCCGGCTGTAAAACCACTACCCAACCTGAAGAACCAGCCCTCGTCTTTCCAATGTATGTAGACAACAACGGCAATGACATCAATGATTATGTCGAGCAGGAAACCCACGAACCCGGGCCTGAGAGCTCTACCGCCACAACCGGCACTTCCCCTACTCCGGGTGGTGCGCCCCGCCACTATTTTACCGATTCTGACGATGACGGCATCTGCAACTATGCCCAGGATGGCAGTTCAACTTGGCACGGCCCGGGATTTGTCGATGGCAATAATAACGGTATTTGTGACTACTGGGATGAATCCCACCCCATGCATAGCCGGCATGAAGGAATGCGTTACCATGATGAGAACGGCAATCACATAAACGACTACTTTGAAGAACAAACCCATCGGTCAGGAGGTCATGGCTTTGTTGATGAGGATGAAGACGGAATTTGTGACTATGCTCAGGACGGTAGTCCCAGCTGGCATGGTCCCGGCTTTGTAGATGGAAATCATAACGGAATGAGTGACCACTGGGAAAATGGAGGCCGCGGGCACGGCGGCATGATGGGTGGCGGTCATC
>JBEPXF010000346.1:0-3246 GCA_041642075.1 Fodinibius sp. | reverse complement strand
CATATTGCTGAACTGGATGAGCAAAGCTGGTTAGCAGTTGAGAATTTAGATCCTGGAGATCTGATCGGAGGTACGATCAACTCCTGTGATCTTGGCACAACATCCTGCAAAGAGGTAGCTACTGGGATCCCAATTTTAACGGCTATTACTTTTGGTAATGATGGAACGCTTTGGGCAACACAGAATGCCTTGATCCCAGGTCTCGCCGAAGTAATTGCAATCGATTAGCGGAAATATAAAAAACCAACCTTAATATAATTATAAAAGCGGCTTTCCTGAATAGGGAAGCCGCTTTTATTTATTATGAAGCTTCTTAGAAATAAATATTTTCTTATGACACGTTTAAATATGAATATTGGTTAGATTTATTAATCTCCCGTATATACTACCCGCCAAATTTTACCATTCCGGGAATCGGAAATTAAAAGTGAACCATCCTCATAAACTGATAATCCCATAGGACGGTGTTCCGCATTTCCGGGAGATTGAAGGGTATCAGTGCCAGCAAAATCATCGGCAAATTCTTCATAATCACCGGATGGTGTGTCTCCATTAAAAGGTACGAATACGACCTTATAACCCTGTTGAGGTTCCGGAGCGCGATTCCAGCTGCCATGGAAGGCAATAAAAGCGCCATTCATATATTTGTCAGGATACAGGGAGTCGCTGTAGAAAGTCAAGTCATTGGGAGCCCAGTGACCCGGAAAAGCCATTATGGGATCCTCATACTTTCCTTCTTCAGCTGGGGTCTCACTATCTCCGCCATATTCCGGAGCCAACATTTTTTGTTCTTTTTCCCAATTATAATACGTATAAGGCCAGCCAAAATTATCTCCCTCATCCACTTGGAAAAACTCTTCGGCTGGTTGAGCAGCATTATCTTCCACGGTGTAATAGTCAGGCCAGAAAGAATGCAGTTGATCACGGCCGTGCTGTACTACATAAAGCTGATCTTCATTTTCATTCCAGTCCAGTGCTACTGCGTTTCGAATTCCTGTGGCAAAACGTTCTCCGTCCTCTTCAAATGTTTGTCCGGTGGTGTTGGCATCAAACTGCCAGATTCCTCCATGGTTTTCCAACTGTGGACATGGATCCTGCCCTGGTGATCCGGGTGTTCTGGCCTCCTCCTGACAAGCATTAGAGGGTCCTCCGATGTTAACATAAAGATTGCCTGACTGATCAAAGGTAAATGATTTAGCTGCGTGTGAATTTTGGTCCGGGAATCCCCCGACCACGGTTTCTGCTGAATCACTTGGAACTAATTCATCCTCATTCATTGGATACCGAACAATAGAGGTATCAGAGCTGCGATATAGATAGCCATTGTGAAGCTGTATACCGGTACCCGTCAGATTGCCAAAGTATTCTACTACATCTGCTTTGCCATCCCCATTCTCATCCCGTAGAGCAGCAATACCATTGCCATTTTGAGCTTCTGAAAGAGCCAGATAAATATCACCGTTATCATCCGTGGTAATATGTCGCGCAGGCCCTACGCTATCTGCAACAACTACAGCCTGGAATCCATCCGGTAGGGTGATGCCGCCGTTATCTTCAGCAAAATCCAGCGTTTGACCTGAATCGGATTGATTGCCGCATCCCATAAAGAGCAGTATAAAGCTCAAAAAAATACCATATTTAATAAGTTTCATAATCCTTAATTATTTGGTTTTAAATAAAAAACTTCACTTAACATTAAATAATGAATAGAAGTAATAAATAATTCCAAAGTATATATACCAATACAAATTAAAAAATATACTGATTCAAATAATCATTTCGGAACTTTCCTCTGGGATCATATTCTTTTAATAACTGTCGAAAGTCAGAAAGTCGCTCATAACGCGCCTGCAGGATGTCGGGAGATAAGGTAAATAGTTTAGCCCAGTGGGGACGAACATTAAACGGGGCCAGTCGTTCTTCAATAACGGGCAGCACCTTTCGGACGGACTCCCAGTCCGGTTTCCAAGTGAAATGAATAGACACAACAGGCTGACCGTTAGCGGGACTCATCCAAAGGTTGTCTTTATCAATAGTGCGGATTTCCGAGATCAGCAGATTTGGTGAAATCTGATCGCTCATCTCAAACATTTTTTCGAGGGCATTATACGCATCTTCAAAAGGCACAAAATACTCCGACTGCAGCTCGTCTCCACTGCTGGGGGTGAAGTCCATCCGGAAGTGGGGTAGGCGTTTATGCCATGGACCAAGCATACCCAGCTGTCGCGTGCAGTTTTCCGCTGAAATATCTTCGATAGGGTGCATATGTCTTTCGGCTAGTTGTGCATCAAAAAGGGTAGAGTTAGCTTCAAAAGAATTCTTATTCTCATCCGGACGACTTTTAATCCAAACTTGGTTAATATTATGGTCCCGATAATCGGCGAAAAAACTCACACTGTAGCCACTGGACATAATTTCATCAAAATGGTCAGCAAGATGCTCCAGTGATAAATTCCTGTATACATGCTGTTTTACTTCATATGTAGGCTCAATATCCAGCGTTATCTGGGTCACCACACCGAGCCCACCCAGAGCTACTACTACACCCGGGAATTCCTCATCTTCATTGTTAATTGTTAGGAACTCACCGTCTGCGGTCAGGATTTCAAGTCCGGCAACTGAGGTAGAAAGGTTTCCGTTTTTGACTCCCGAACCATGCGTTGCCGTTGCACAGGCTCCGGCAATGGATATGTGCGGTAGAGAGGCAAGGTTATGCAGAGCGTACCCTTTTTCATGAAGATATATTGCCAAATCACCATATTTCATAGCCGCAGGTACGGTAACGGTTTGCGCTTCGCGATTAAGTGTTATATCCTGCTCGATATTTTTTAGTGAAATCAGGTCTACGGGACTATCAGCAATATTATTGAACGAATGCCGGCTTCCCAGGATATGTACCTTCTTGCTGTCCCGGATGATTTCCTGAACTTGTCTGATATTATCCGGCTCATGCAGCTTTTTAGCTTTATAACGATAATTTCCGGCCCAGTTAGTCCCGATTTCTTCATCCGGCCGGTAGAGAAAGGGCGGGGCAAACAAGCTGCCCGTCATTGCAATTGATGATAACTTAAGAAAAGTTCGTTTATCCATGATTTAAGCTTAATACACAATCCAGATTTATTATTCAATTTCATTTTAATTATAAAAATTTTTGGAAGCAATTAATTGAAGAACGTATCAGATGATTGGATGTGAAAGGTATTAGTGCCATAATAATTATTTGGAAGGGAATTATTAATAATTATG
>JBEPXF010000345.1:0-3281 GCA_041642075.1 Fodinibius sp. | reverse complement strand
CGGTGTTAAGGAGACTAAGATTAACGACCCGGACATCGGTACGAACCCCTTCAACTTCCTGTAGGTACCACAAGGGGAAGGTGTCATTATCTCCATTGGTAAATAGAATAGAATTCGGGGCAGTAGATTGCAGCAAGTTGTAGGCGTAATCAGGAGCTACATAACGTTCGCTCCGGTCGTGATCATTAAAGTTTTGTACGCCCATTAGCAAGGGAGATGCACAAAATAGTACGGCTAAAATAGCATATGCAGCTATACGGCTTGACTTAATGTACTCTTTAACTAACTCAATTAATCCTATGCCGCCCATACCAATCCATATTGAGAAGGCAAAGAAAGACCCCACATAGGCATAGTCCCGCTCGCGGGGTTCCATCGGGGTCTGGTTCAGAAAGACAATAATCGCAAGACCCGTCATAATAAATAACACGAGAACCGACAATGCTCGCTTCCAGTCATTTTGGAAATGGAAAAGCATTCCAAAGAGTCCCAATAGAAATGGAATATAAAAGTAACTGTTATGGGCCGGATTATCTTCATTTTCTGTTTCAGTAAAGCCACTCTGCCAGCTGGCATCCTGTATATCAGAATCCCTGCCAATAAAATTCCAGTTAAAGTAACGGATATACATATGGTTTACCTGATAGCTCAAAAAGTAATCCAGATCACTTGAGTATTGTCGGTATTGCTGTATATGCTGCGGATTAGTAGAATATCGGCGGGGGAATAAGGACTCTTCTTCCTGATTAATTGTTCCGATCTCATTGTCAAAGGTATTGCCTGTAAGCAGCGGGGTTTGGCCATATTGTTCGCGTTCCAGGTAACTAATAAATGCTTCAACCGTTTCAGGATCATTTTCATCGATGGGTGGATCAGCTATTGATCGAATGAAAATAAGCGCGTAGGAAGAATAACCAATCATGATCATCGTATAGCAGAGAACTACGATGTTCGCTATTCGATAGTTGTTCTTTTGAGTGTAATAGAGTCCCCAAGCCAGTGTTAATATCACAAAAATTATAAAAGTAATAGGGCCAATTAAGCCATAGCTTGCGTGTGTAATACCCTCCATAATTGAGGGAATCGATTGTACGGTAAACGGATAGATCACCAAAAACGAGACCACGGCAATAGCAGAGGCAATAGAAAAAGAGACAAGATTAAATTCTCTTTTCTTGAAGTAGATAATAAGGGCGACAAAAAAGAGTGTCAATAGGTTCAGCAGATGGATACCGAGGGCGATACCAAACAGGTAGGCAATAAGGATCAACCAGCGTTCATTGTGTGGTTCCTCGTGTTTTTCTGCCCAAACTAGTGCCAGCCATACCACTAAGGCAGTAAAGAACATGGAAACGGCATAGACCTCTGCTTCAACGGCATTAAACCAGAACGTATCTGTGACCCCAAACGTGAAGGCCCCGAGAAGGGCGCCGCCGTACATTCCAATTTTTCCAATGACTTCCATTTGGTCGGGATCTCCTTTCCATTCCCGAACCAGGCGTACCACAACTAAATACAGCAGCATCACGGTAAGGGCAGAGCTTAAGACACTAATAAAATTAATACTGGCTGCTACATATTCAGCGGGCATAAACATAGAGAAAATCCGTCCCGTAAGGGAATAAAAAGGGGCGCCAGGAGGGTGATTCACCTGCAAGCCGTGTGCCACGGCGATAAACTCTCCGGCATCCCAAAAACTGGCTGTGGGAGCCATGGTCATAAAATAAAGTATCAGTGAAGCTAAAAAAGTGAAAAGAGCTAGAGCCCGATTGGTTTTTCTATGGTTCGAAAACATTCGCAGCTATATTAGTGATTGCTTTATTATGAATGATATAGGCAGGCAATAATAGCCATAGGTTCAATAGAATCAAAATATTTTGGCTGTTTTTAAGGGAAAACCAACCTCCTACAATTCTTTTTATTAACGATAAGGCTTTGAAAATATTTTTATGACCCGATTAGCTATGGTTTTACGTATTTATATCCTCTTATCGCTTATATAAGATATAATTTACCAACGAAAGAATAAGCCATGAATCATATTATTAATAGGGAGTCGAACAGACAAATAGTTGTAAATCCATTATTGCTAGTCACTTTTATAGTGTTACTGACAATAACCGGGTGTGGGGATAATACTACAGCACCGGAAGATACCCCATCAATAATTACAGAGGATAAGGCAGTGACAGCCATAATGGGAGTGATGCAGGATCGCGGTTTGGTTTTTCCCTTTAAAAATATATCTGTTAAAGGGAACTTCATCACGTCTGCAAATTCGTTATCCAAGAATGACTACCTTGCAGTAGACCTTGATGAAGAAGGCGAACGTCGTGTCCATTTTGATATTGGTCCGGATGGACACATTATTCCCAAGGGAGAATGGCGCGACGCGAATCCCGATTACTGTAAAGATCAAAACCGTTTTATGAAGGCTGCTGTCAAAAGGCTACAATTTAAAATGTTTGCCGCTGCTGACGGTTATTATGTTTTTGTACAGTATATAGACGTGGCAACCGGTAAGATTGAAAACCAACGGGAAGGAGAAGCAGATACCCTGAAGGAAGCGATAAATAAAGCCTGGGATAAGTTAGAGGTGAATATCAAATCTCCTACGGATCCATGTGATGATCTTAAAGGGATCACTTTATATTTTAATTCTAGAATTCAAGAAGAGTATGACGATGTAACTATTATGGAACATGTAGAAGCTGAAATTGTTTTAGAAGCTAATGAAGAAGGGATTTATAAGGGGAGTGGACCTATCAAATATATAGAAATTACTACCTCTGTAGACGGAAACTGTACATTTCCTGATGGTACTCTTAATATACATGAGCTTATTTTAAAAATGGAAGAAGGTATCCCAACAGAAGAGACAGCTTTAGATATGGAATACGAAAATACGATAGTTGGGGGGAGTTGCACCGATTCCGATGGCGAGTATGTTACTACCTGGCCTTTTAATTATGTAGGAATGCATATGGATGAATGGTATTCTGAGGATGGAGAGAGCTGGGATGGATTGATTATAAGAGACTGGGAAGCAGTACCAGACGATGACAGCGTTTTGGCACGAAAAGTATATGATCGCACTGAAACCGTCGATAACGGGGGAGGGTTCAGTACAACTACAGAAAATACTACTATAGAGATTCGAGAATAATAATAGGAAATTTGTTGATTAAATGGCTAATAGAATAGGCGGTAATACC
The DNA here is from genome assembly GCA_041642075.1 of Fodinibius sp. Taxonomy (GTDB): domain Bacteria; phylum Bacteroidota; class Rhodothermia; order Balneolales; family Balneolaceae; genus Fodinibius. The sequence continues at coordinate 66 of JBEPXF010000345.1, read as the reverse complement.
GCTCGCAAAAGCTGTGATCTTTTTTTATTTAGATTATTGATATTCTGTAACGAATGATTTTATGGG
>JBEPXF010000344.1:0-3292 GCA_041642075.1 Fodinibius sp. | reverse complement strand
AACCTTTTTTACAAGACGGGCCTTAACCCGATAAATTTGAATGGAATAGACATTGATACGCATCGTTTATCTAAGCTTGATGCTAATTCACCTGAGTTTGACAGGCCCGCCAAGTTTTTCGGGGATACTCCTATTTTATCCCGCGGAGCGAAGTTGGGAACTCATATTTCACTCCGGGTAAAAAAATTAACGGAAAGCCTAAAATCTGTGCGTTGCGGATACCATCGATAAGCATTCGTAAAGTGTACTAATCTCCGATCTTTTCTTAATACAGCTCCTGATAAGATGTTTAACTGTTATTTAAATTCTACTCCCCGGCGCACCACCAATTTCCCCTTCAATATTTAAACTTTTTACCGTATTCTAATAGTGATGGAGGATCTTTTCTTATAAAGGGGTTCCACATGGCCAAAAACAATACAGTTAAACAGGGGCGGCAGGCATTTCATCAGCAGGCGTGGGCTGATGCCTATACCTTTCTGTCTGCTGCGGATGAAGAAACCGTTCTTGATGCTGATGATCTCGAGCTTTTGGCAAGGGCTGCATATCTTATCGGCAAGGAATCAAAATGTACCGAAATTTGGGCACGGGCCCATCAAAAGTTTTTGGATCAGGATGATACTGAACGGGCGGCCTGCAGTGCGTTCTGGCTGGGAATGATGCTCTTTAATCGGGGGGAACGTGCTCAGGGAAGCGGCTGGATGGCCCGGGCAGAGCGACTGGTAAAAGATTACAAAAAAGAATGCGCTGAGCAGGGACTTCTGCTGATACCCCGTGGACTTCAACAACTTCGTCAAGGAGACGGTCAGGCAGCCTATAAACTTTTTAATCAGGCTGCGAAGATCGGAACTCGTTTCAAAAATAAAGATCTCCAAACACTGGGCAGGTTAGGCAGTGGACAAGCGTTAATCCAGCAAAATAAAATAGAGGAAGGTACAACACTGCTCGACGAGGCAATGGTAACCGTTCTTGCTAATGAGCTTTCCCCCATCGTTTCCGGTATTGTCTACTGTGCCGTCATCGAAACCTGTCAAAAAATTTATGATCTTCAGCGTGCCCAGGAATGGACGGAAGCCCTGAGCCGATGGTGTGATGCCCAGCCAGACCTGATCCCATATCGCGGACAGTGCCTGGTACGCCGCGCCGAAATCCTGCAATTGCATGGCAGGTGGCCGGATGCTATAGATGAAGTCCAGCAGGCTTGTCAGCTCATGCCAACATCAAGTCCGCCCGCTACAGGGGAGGCTTTTTACAGGCAAGCCGAGCTCCACCGGCTGCAAGGGCATTATTCCAAAGCGGAAAGAGCATACCAGGAGACCAGCAAATGGGGTCGAAGTCCACAACCCGGCCTGGCTCTTTTAAGGCTGGCCCAAGGGAATATTGACTCTGCAAAAACAACGATCCAACATATAGAAGACGAAACCCAGGAACAGATGGCTCGCTCCAGAATACTTCCTGTATATGTGGAAATTATGCTTGCCTCCCAGGAATTGCAGAACGCTAAAGCAAAAGCGGGTGAGCTTTCAGAGATTGCCACTGAGATCGGAGCTCCTTATCTGGAAGCCATAGCTGCACGAGCCCAGGGAAGTGTTCTTCTTGAAAACTCAAAACCGAGTACGGCACTAAAAAAGTTACGCCAATCCTGGTCCCTGCTAAAACAGGTTGAGGCCTCTTACGAATCTGCACGTACTCAGGTACTCATCGGACTTGCCTGTCGCAAACTTGGCGATGAAGACACTGCCGCAATGGAGTTTAAAGCCGCCCGGTCGATATTTGAAGAACTTGGGGCCACCCCGGACCTTTCCAAAGTCAATTCCCTCATCAAAAAAGATATACATAGAAACACTCATGGGCTAACGCCACGCGAACTGGAAGTACTCCGTATTCTTGCTACCGGCAAAACCAATAAGGAGATTGCCAAAGAGCTGTATATCAGTAGACGGACGGTAGACCGCCACGTTAGCAACATCCTGGGCAAACTTAATGTAGAAACCCGCGCTGCCGCCACTGCTTATGCCTATGAACATGATTTGGTGTAATACTGGATTCTTACCGACGGATACAACCCTATTCGATATCCTGCCTTCTGAATACCCCACCAATTCCTATAGCTCTCGATATAAAAATCCCAAACCACAACCCGTTCAGCGTATATAATCCAGTATTGGAAAATGGGTAATATTACCCAAATCTGTTTTTTCGAAAAATTGGGTACTCTCTCCGATTCGCACTCCTCTAGTACCGGCTATATTTCCGGTAAATAAAAACTACTTACTCACGCGTTTAGGGCTTAAAAAAACTGGACCTGACAGCGTATCAACGGATGTTGATTCCTGTTAGCGTCTTTACCAAAACAACACTTTCAGGTCCTGTGGACGCTGACAGGTTGTTTAAAGCCAACCCCTAAACCCGTTACTTACTCATATAATAAGTTAAAGGTGGGGATTATGATGAATACAGTACGTTCCACATACAAAATAGAGAAAAACGCCTCTGCAAATAAAAATCGCAAGCAGCTTACGGAGACTTTTCCAGTTACTGAGCACCGGCTAAATTTAGCCGGCATTTCAACAGCTGTACTTATGGGAGGCGAAGGAGCTCCTCCCATGATACTCCTGCATGGTCCGGGTGAGTCATCCGTCTGGTGGATGCGAGTCATTCCAAGGCTTATAAAGAACAACCGCGTAATCGTGCCCGACCTGCCCGGACACGGGGAATCCAAAGTCAACAAAAAGCTCCTGGATACCGGCCTTGTATTTGACTGGCTCAGCAACCTGATCGATCAAACTTGCCCCTCTCCTCCCATCCTGGTAGGTAACATTCTTGGCGGCTCTATTGGAGCTCGCTTTGCGGTTGATCATGGAAATCAGATCAGCCAGTTAGTGCTCGTTAATTCACTCGGACTTGGAAAATTCAGGCCAAAACCCAGCTTTGCTTTTAGTCTGTTGCGCTTTATGCTCTGGCCAACCGAGAAAAACTTCAACCGCTTTTTCCCGCACTGCATATATGATGTGGATAATCTGCGCCAAAGCATGGGGAAATACTGGGATCCCTTTATAGCATATAATCTTGAGTGCGCCCACGATAAAGAGCGGAGCGATGCTTTGCAATTTATGATGAAAAACCTCGGTATCCCAAAGATTCCTGAAAAGGATCTCCAGAATATTAATGTCCCCACAGCCCTGATTTGGGGGCGGCATGACAAAGCAAACAAACTTAAAATTGCCGAGGCCGCCAGCAAAAAATATGGTTGGCCCTTGCAGATTGTTGAGAAAACACGAGACGATCCCAA
>JBEPXF010000343.1:0-3303 GCA_041642075.1 Fodinibius sp. | reverse complement strand
TCTCTGGGGTATTTCGGTAGTAGCTGCAGGTACCAGCATCCCCGATGCTTTTGTAAGTATTAAAAAGGCACGCAAGGGCGATGCGATTACCTCAATAGCCAATGTATTGGGCAGCAATATTTTTGATTTGCTGGTTTGCATTCCGGTGGGCGTTCTTATTGTCGGAACTACGGTAATCAATTTTACGGTTGCCGCACCACTAATGGGAGCACTTACCCTGGGCACGTTGCTCCTCTTTAGTTTCATGCGCACCAATATGGTGCTCAGCCGAACGGAGTCAATAACACTTATTGCACTCTATTTTTTATTTCTGCTATGGATGGGGCTGGAGAATTTTGATGTCATTGATTCGATCCCGTCTCTGCCGGGGTAAATTATTATCAATAAAAAATACCGCCGGATATACTGTGGATTTCAGTTCTAATAAGTTAACGCCGACGCTACAACTGTATTTTAAATTAAATTGTCCACGGCTCTCGGTGGGAACCTTTTACTAATTGAGTTGCGGCTTCACTATTCTTTACTCTTTCCGCTTCTCTATCCCATTCAATACGCTCTTTGGTTCGGTAAGCGATGTTTCCCAAATTCGCCGTGGTCGTGGATCGGTGACCAATTTCCACATCTGAAATAGGTTTCTTTCGGGATTTTATACTGTCAAGAAAGTTTCGGATATGGTTGTGCACTGAATTCTCATCCACATCCATGCTCAGCGGCTCCAGCTTACTATCCGGCTCCGGAGTTAGCTTCAATGATCCACGATCTACAAATAAAGTCCCTTCCGTACCATGGAATTCAATTCCATATCCGTTGCCATCCAGTGGTTTACCGTTACAGACCCGGTTTTCGTATGTACAGACAAAATCGGAATACTGATAGGTAGCAGTAAGCGTGTCGGGCGTGTCACGGTCATCCTGGATATGAAACTTGCCGCCCACTGCTGATACCGATTGCGGGGCATCTACCTCCATCGCCCACTGTACAATATCAAGTAGATGCACGCCCCAGTCAGTCATCATTCCTCCCGCATAATCCCAAAACCAACGGAAACTGGCCCAACGCTGGTACTGCATCTCATCATCCAATATCACTCCAAACCGGTTGATATTAAAGGGACGCTCCTGGGCAGGGCCAAGCCACATATCCCAGTCAAGACCTTCGGGTGGGTTACTATTCTCAGGATTTCCGATTCCATGGGGATAGGAGTTGCCATAATTCCATGTCCTCACAAAACTGATTGGTCCGAGCTCACCAGACTGTACTATTTCCACGGCTTCTTGAAAAACCTTGCCGGAACGCTGCATGGTACCCGTCTGTACAACCCGATCGTGCTGTCGTGCAGCTTTCACCATTTTTCGTCCCTCATCAATATACCGGGAAAGTGGTTTTTCCACATATACATCTTTTCCGGCCTGACAGGCCATAATTGTATTCAATGCATGCCAGTGATCAGGTGTTGCGATGATCACCGCATCAATATCATCCCGGTCCAGCACTTTTCTGAAGTCATTGTAAGTATCAGCACCGGGTACTTCTGCGGAGGCGTATTCCAGATTAGGTTTATAAACATCACTCAAGGCTACGACTTCGGCATCCGCCTGGTTCGTCACCTGTCCCATAAGTCCGCGGCCCTGCCTGCCAATGCCGATCATCCCCACCCGAACCCGATCGTTGGCGCCCAGTATATTTCCATAACTACTTGCACTTAATCCGAGGGTCAATCCCGCCGTACCGGCTGTTAATGTTTTAATGAAATTTCTGCGGGTGGTAGTTTGATTTGACATATTAAATCCCCATTATCTTATTTTAAATTGATAGTTGAACGTCTTATGACATAGATATTTCAGGCAATGTACTCACTCTATACCCATCACAGCTATGAAATCTTAAGGGAAATATCTATGATGCTCGCATATTTCATTTATCAAAGTAATTATTCCTCTGACATTAAAAAAGTAACTGGGACGTTTATCTAAGTCATACTGGTCCTAACGGAAGCTGATTGACTATGTAAGTAATCCCAAACCTTTAGAAATAACTGAGCTGGTTGTCGAGTAGAAATAGCTCACCTGATCACTGCTTTATCCGAATGCTCCTCGTTATAAGGAAGTGCTTCATCTCCTTCCAGGTTGAGCCGCTCATTAATAGCTCTCAAATGATGGTCCACCCCAATTTCACTACCCGGGATAAATCCCGGTACGGTAATTACCTGGGGCAGTACGCCTTCAACTCCTCGATGCATTACACCTCTTGGTAGATAGAACAAATCACCGACTTCCAGTTCATGTTTCCTGACCAGTCTATTAACTTACGATTTTATACCCAGATAATAGATCTTAACTATTAAAGATGGTATAAAGACACTTAACTATAATGTTTGCTATTTCATTCTTAAATGATATTGCAAAAGTCGCTAATTATGTATTATGCATTGAATGCCCAAACTCCCAATAAATTATTTTAGGATCCGCGAGTTTAAATAGGTCAGAAATAGTAACAAATTTAAAATCATTGCTATTTTCAATTAAAATTTTTTCGACCAACGCCAAAACTGGAGTCCTATCAGCATTTCTATTGGAATGCAAAGTATCATGTAGCAACAAGATACTTCCAGATGATAGTTTTTTTATTTTATTAAACATAAAATCCACTTCTATATGATTTTTCCAATCATTAGCAATAAGATTCCATGCTATGATTTTATAGCCATTTCTTAAAAGTTGTCTTCTGGATGCTTTATCTAAATGACCAAAAGGAGGTCTGAAAAGTTTATGTGGATTGTAATTGCCAATTACCTCATCACATTTATATAACTGTTTATATCTTTCCTTTTTTGGAATTTGAATAAAAGAAGGATGATCCCAAGAATGATTGCCTATAGCATGTCCCTCAGCATACGCTTTTTCAACTATATCAAGATATTTGTAAGCATATTTTCCAATAACGAAAAAAGTTGCTTTCGCATCATATTTATTCAATAAATCAATTAAAGCCGGAGTCCATTTTGGATGGGGGCCGTCATCAAAAGTAATCGCTACAACTGGTTTGTCAGTTTTAAAATTTTTGACAACCCCTCCATAGAATGTTAATTCGAATTTTCTATCGATTTTATTTTTTAATTCATTTAGCATTTTATTCACTCTTTAATTAATTAGCCTTAATTGTTACTAACGTAATTGAAATATCCCCCATCTCTTTCTGCCAAGTTAACAAAATGTGTCTGTAAGTATCGATTTCTTTTTAAAAAAATGTCGAATGGAGTTAAAATTCTTTTCGTTTTCACCTTACTTAAATTAACGATCTGAA
>JBEPXF010000342.1:0-3341 GCA_041642075.1 Fodinibius sp. | reverse complement strand
ATATATAATTACCCTGCATAATCGGGCAGATAATAGTAGATGGCCCAAAAGTGCGAGGAAGTGCCAGCCAGTACGAACAGGTGCCATATTTCATGATGACCAAACCAGTCGGGAACGGGATTCGGTTTTTTCATGCCATAAATAATAGCTCCTATAGTGTATGCAAGTCCGCCAATGGTAATCCAGATGAGAAAGGCTATTGGAAGCTTTTCCATCAGCGCGGGGAAAGTGAATACCGTTAACCATCCCATTCCCAAATAAAATAACGTGGAAAGCCAGCGGGGTGCTTCCATCCATAAAATTTTTTTGATTATACCCACAATAGCCAGCGTCCAAATCGTAATGAAAAATCCCCATTTTAAGCCGCCTTCCAATACAAGGAGGCAAATGGGCGTAAAGGTCCCTGCAATTAGCACGTAAATCATGCTGTGATCAAGCTTTTGTAGAAGCAAAAGTGTTTTCTCCTTTACAGGGAGGGCATGGAAAAGTGTGCTGGAGGTATATAGTAGTACCATACTGAGCCCAAACATCGAAAAGGCAATAATATGGCTAACCGAACCGCGGTTAATAGCCTCATAGAGTAACAGGACAAGTCCGGCAATAGCTGCAATGGCACCCAAGCCGTGGGTCAGGCTATTGACCGGCTCCCGAATATAGCGTTTTATTTTTTCCAGGTTATAGTTCATGTATTATAAGATACAAAATAATTACATCCTAGGGAATATCGCATGTTGAAGTTTTATTTCTCATCCCATGCCAGATATATGAGCTATTTTAGCAACATGGTACGTATTACAGGGTAAGCAATAATACTATTAACTTAACTGGAAGAAAGGGTGAAAAATAAATCTATGGGTTTAACTATGAATTGGCTAGGTACTAAAATATTATCAAACTCCATTTTTGCAATGCTTTTTTTGTGTGTATTGCTTGTTGGTTGTAAAGATTCTGCTACCGGCAGTGAGGGAGAGCTTAATAAAAACACAAAAACATATGATCTGGTTCTGGCAACAGATGGATCTACGATTGGAGAGTTAACTACAGAACGGATAACCGAAGAAGATGATGCCTATATTGATGAGGGTTTCTTTGTAACTCTCAATATCCAAAGTTCTGATTATCAGGCACCTTATGATATTCACATAAATAACGATGACGGTTATTGTGGAACTTTTGGAGTAGAGTCAAAAGAAAAGGCTGAAATGCCATGCGATTATGATAATTACTTATCTAATCCCGAAGAGCTTACGGTTACATCAGAAGATGGAGACGGTCTTGAAGCTCATCCGTCCCCATAAACTTATGGTAAAAAATAAAACCTCTCCCTTTTTATGTAGGAGAGGTTTTATTTATATATAAGAGTTTGAAAACTAAGGTAGTTTACTGTTGTTGTCCTCCTTTTTCTACAACCTTGTCCACAACATGGACAGTACCATTTGAAGCAGAATTATCGGAGTTCTCTACACTGACATCTAACATTGATTCTACTTCATCAGAAGGAAGGTCGCCCTGATATAGATGACTTTGAACAAGGGTCTGAACCTGTTGGGGATTTTGCTTCAGTTCATCTACATCTGCACCCGATGCTTCTAAGGCTTCATTGCTGGGAGCCAAAACAGTAAAAGGTCCTTGCTCTTGCAGGACATTGGCAAATCCAGATTCGCTTAGAAGTTCTGCAAAATCTGATGCTTCATCACTTTCACTTACGATATCTACTACGGTATCGCCTTGGCCTCCACCAGAAGTATCACCCTGGGCAATAATAGCCTGAGAGTTGAAGGTTATAGCGAAGGCTAATATTAATGAGGTAGCCGTGATTACTCTGAGTAGTTTCTTCATAAAAATAAGTTTGTTTAATTAAGGATAAACTTATTATCTCAACACTATAAAGAATCGTTTATTATGTCCTAGACAGGGGTTAAAAAGTAAAAAAATGAAAAGCCAGATAGAAAGTTTACATCATTTTTAAAATAGTACAGTAGATGTTATAAGGGGTAAATATAGGGTTTCTTTATTATCATAATTACCGTATCGTTATTTTACTGGTTGTTATCCCAGAAGCTTTAATTAAAATTATATTATGAAATTTGGACGCGTTGATAATCCCGAGGAAATAGATTTTTCACTTCCCGAAGATCATCCCGATACGGCCGGTCTTCTCTCCCACTTTCAAAGGGATGAGAAACCGGACGTTTATGTAGGATGTGCAAAATGGAATAAAAAGGATCTGAAGAATTTTTATCCCAAAGGAGTAGGTGATGAGCTCACTTATTACGGCAAACAGTTTAATTCAGTGGAGCTTAATGCTACATTCTATAATACTTTTGGTGAAGACCAAATATCACAATGGTACGACAAGGTTCCGGAAGACTTTCAGTTCTTTCCGAAGGTTAATCGCTATGTCAGTCACCTCAAGTGGCTGAATGGTATTGAAGAAGCGACCGATGACTTTTATGATAGTATTGTACATTTTAAAGAAAAACTGGGGACGACCTTTTTGCAGCTTCGTGGAAAGTTTCGTCCCAAATTTTTTGACCGGGTAGCTAATTTTGTGGAGTATTGGCCGGACGGAGTGCCGTTGGCTATAGAATTTCGTCATACGGATTGGTTTAATGATCTCGAAGTGGCCGAGGAGCTCTATCAGCTGCTGGAAGAGAATAATGTCGCCAATGTTATTACGGATACTGCGGCGCGGCGTGATTTGCTGCACATGCGACTTACAAATAACGAAGCTTTTGTCCGTTATGTGGGAGCGAATCATCCAACAGACGTCAGTCGGCTGGACGATTGGGCAGAACGCCTTAAAAAATGGAATGATGAAGGCCTGCAGAAAATTCACTTTTTTATTCATCAGAACAAAGAGCTAAAATCCCCACAGCTGGCAGCGCATTTTATCAAACAATTAAACAGTAGGCTAGAAACGGATCTTAAGATTCCTGATTTGCCCGAAGGCAATCAGAAAGACCTGTTCTAAACACCGGCATTAAATAAATCTTTGGATTATTAAAAACCTATATATATCCTTTTTATGGATAATTGTTAACAAAATTGTGGCCAGATATGTCTGATAATAACATCTCCAGGAAGAAATTTCTTAAGCAAGCAGGATCCGCCTTGGCTGTAGCTTCCATAGGATTCCCTTCAATTATTATTCCAAAGAAAAAAGAAAAGCTTGGCGTAGCGTTGGTAGGGCTCGGCAGCTATAGTACTGGGCGGCTGGCCCCGGGGCTGCAGCAAACAGAGCACTGCGAGTTGCGCGGCATTGTAACGGGATCTCCATCCAAAATTCCGGAATGGCAAAAGAAATACGATATCCCCGATGCCAATGTCTATAACTATGA
>JBEPXF010000341.1:0-3352 GCA_041642075.1 Fodinibius sp. | reverse complement strand
CTACGACAAAATTTGTAGCTGACCTTGAAGCAAGGGGGGCTTCCAAACTATCCCCCATCATTATAACTTCTATCCTTCTGCTTGGCGGATTGGGCATAGCGGGTGGAGCTGTGATATGGCTGACAACTCCCTACCTTGTTTATGATATTTTAAACATTCCCGATGAGCTGCTCAGGGAAACGGAGTATGCTTTTTATGTGCTCAGTTTTTCCATCCCTTTAGTATTGGGATCTATTGGGGCACGGGGAGCGCTTGAGGCCCAGCAAAAGTTTGGTATTGTCAACGCCATAAAAGTACCGGCCGGAATTATCAATTATGTTGGTCCGCTGATGGTTTTGCCTTTCAGTAATCAGCTGCAGCATGTGGTTATTGTACTGGTAGCGGCTCGGGTCATAACATTCGGAATGTATCTTTACTTTTGCCTAAGGGACGATTTTACGCTTGAGCTTTCTGAATATCCCGTTGTTCAGTGGGCTAAGGAGATGCTGAGTTTTGGGGCATGGGTAACGGTCAGCAATTTGATAAGCCCAATCATGGTATATATGGACCGTTTTATCTTGGGAGCTATCCTGACGATGAGCGCCGTGGCATACTATACCACTCCTTATGAGATGATCAGCCGTCTTCTTATTGTATCAAGTAGTTTTATGGGAGTTATGTTTCCGGCCTTTAGCGTCTATTCGAAGGAGGATTCCCAAAAAATGGCGGGGTTACATCAAAAATCTATCCGTTATCTTTTGCTGATATTAACGCCCATTGTTACTTTCTTAATTATAACCGCAGAGCCCCTGTTATTTTACTGGATTGGTAGCGAATTTGCTCAAAACAGTACAGTGGTTCTGCAATTGCTGGCGATAGGAATACTGGTTAATTCGGTAGCTACAGTTCCATATACGGCCCTTCAGGCTGCCGGCCGTCCCGATATAACAGCAAAGTTACATTTGTTAGAGCTGCCAGTTTACCTTCTGATGATTTGGTTTTTTACCTACTGGATGGGGGTAGTAGGCGTGGCTTTGGCGTGGGTATTGCGCGTAAGCATCGACGGGGCACTGCTGCTCTATTTCTGTAATAATTTAATTTCATTTATGGATTATCCCCGACGGGGATTGTATATACAGGCGGTACTTCATGCTGTTGCTTTTGGATTTCTGGCACTAATATTTTTCTATATTCAGGATCGGTTACTGTTGGTAGGTTTTGGAATCGTATCAGCGTTGCTCATATTTTACCTGATATGGACCTATACCTTAAAGCCGGAAGAACAAAGCCGGTTGATGAATTTTTATCAGGAGGTGAAAGGAGAAGCTTCATCCGTAATAACCGGTTGGTTCAAACAAGACTGAATATTATAAAAGTGATATGGGATCTGGGATAGAAATAATAAATGCACCAAAAGTCTTTATTATCTTGGTCAACTGGAACGGTTGGGAGGATACCATTGAATGTCTTCAATCATTGGAGGCGTTGGATTATCCCAATAGGGAAGTGGTGGTCGTTGATAATGGATCTACAGATCAGTCAGTATCAAAGATTCGGGCAGAATATCCGGATATTACACTTGTAGGAAGTAAAAAAAACACGGGCTTCGCGGGAGGGAATAATTTAGGCATCAAATATGCGAACGAAAAGGACGCTGATTATTACTGGCTGCTTAATAATGATACCGTCGTAGAGAAAGATGCTTTGTCTGCGTTGGTGGAACGGATGGAAGAGAACCCGGCTATAGGTATTTGTGGTTCCAAGCTGATTTATTACCACCAACGTGATACTGTTCAGGCATTAGCCGGGGGACAGTATAATAAATGGCTTGGAGTGTCTACTAATATTGGGGGACAAGCAGCGGTAGATGTTGAAATAAATCCTGAAGAAGTGGAAGACCGACTTGATTTTGTGATTGGTGCTTCTATGCTGGTGTCCAGGGAATTTATCCGGGAAGTAGGATTACTGAATGAAGAATATTTTTTGTACTACGAAGAAATTGACTGGGCTACCCGGGCAAAGGGCAAATTTAAGGTTGGTTTTGCGCCCGAAAGTATTGTATATCATAAAGAAGGAGCCTCAATAGGTGGTAAACAGGCTTTACCTGCAGAGAAAAGCAGAAAATCTGATTACTATCAGATAAAAAACCGATTGAAATTTACAGCTTCATTTTATCCGCTCTGTTTGCCGGTGGTGTATGCTACTGTTATTTTGGCCATTTTTAATCGAGTGCTAAGAGGGCAATGGGATCGTATTCCTATGATAATTAAGCTTATGTTTAGCTTTAACAAATAACAGCAGAAGATTTTCTAACAGTGGATCTCCAAAAAAAATTTGTACTAGGATTGGCACTTTTGTCCCTTTTTGGGACGGTGACGAACTTTGTTTTTTTTAGTCCGCTGTTGACGCTATTGGTACCTCTGGCTATTTATGTGTTTAATAAAGACCAGCTCCCACGTCCGGTGGCATGGCTTTATGCCTTCTCACTGCTTTTCTTAGTGAGCGTATTGCTGTATCACCCCTTATCCATTATAGAATTTGATTTTTACCGACGCGACGGGAACTTTGTAATATCTTATGCACCTCTTCTTATCCTCCCGCTATTTAGCTTTACCTTTAATATTGAAAAATATTTCCGGCGTTTTTACCTGTTTACCGTAGTGCTTTATGCGGTGCTATTTTTAAATCATTTAGTGACGACTAATTTTTTAGGCAGCCTTCACGGTATTGTTTTCGGCGGACTCTTTATCGCGCAGAATGCCGTTGGTGGATTTTTGTCCATACTGGGAGGACTGGGATTCGCCTATTATTATCACCGCGGCGGTAAAAAAGAATTTCTGGGTTTTCTGCTTGTGTTTATAATGCTGGCAGCCACCTATTCGCGCGGTTCCATACTTGGACTGTTACTTGGTATACTGGGGTGGTATTTATCCCATACGGAGCGATATAAAATGCTTATTGCTCTTTTGGTCATACCGGTTATGTTTACGATAGGGAGCGTTATGATCGGTTATCCCTATTATAAAAGCAGTCTGGCGACGGGCAATGTAGTTGAGCTGGAGATTGACGAGGAGGTGGACCAGAAAAATGCTAATATTCTTATCCGCTTATTCTATACGTTTCCCCGTGCCTGGCATGTTTTTAAACAGTCCCCTCTTTTAGGTACCGGCGTGGGATCTTATGATGACCGTCCGTTTGACTTCCAAAAGGTCGTACCCTACATAGAGTACAATGCACAGTCCAGCAAGACCCACAGCGATGCTCACGCACACCATTCTTATCTTCACATGTTAGCGGAACAGGGGATTATAGGACTGACGCTCTTTTTGATATTCTGGACCTCTATTTTCCTGTATTTGAGGAGGCTTAAGGT
>JBEPXF010000340.1:0-3376 GCA_041642075.1 Fodinibius sp. | reverse complement strand
CCTGCTGTGTTGTACGGGCCGGAAGTGGATGAAAACATTCACTTCTCTATAGACGAGCTTGAGTTTGAAAAAATATTAGCAGATAGTAAGCGTCAAATTATTGAGCTGGAAATTGATGGTGAGACCCACCGCACGCTGCTTAAAACGACAGAATTTCATCCGTTAACAGATCGACCCGTTCACGTAGATTTTTATGAACTGGCCGAAGATCATAAAGTAACGATCAGCGTGCCTATCCATCTAGAAGGTACTCCTGTGGGCGTAACAGAAGGCGGTGGACGTATTTTCCAACCGATGCATATTCTTCGTATTCGTGTTACACCAGATCTTATTCCCGGAGTATATACGGTTGACGTAAGTGATCTCAAAATTGGAGATTCACTGCACGTCAGTGACCTCGAACTTGAGGGTATTATTCCACTGGATGATCTTGCCCGTACGATTGTTACCATTCGTCCTCCAAAATCCGAAGAGCTTCTCACTTCCTCTCTTATTACCGAAGAGCCAGCCGAAGAAGAGCTTGAAGAAGGAGAAGAGCCGCTTGAAGAAGGAGAAGAAGCAGTTGAGGGAGAAGAAGCCGAAGGAGAAGGTGAAGAAGGAGATACTGAAGAAGGTGATGAACAATAGTATTTCCCAAACCGATGCTACTTCATTATGCCTATTATTGTAGGTTTAGGTAATCCCGGACGTAAGTACGTAGGGACCCGGCACAACATCGGTTTCAGATTTATAGATAAACTGGCAGATTCACTGTCTATACGAATGGGGCCCGGCAAGGGCCCTTTTCATATAGGTAAAGCAAGTCGAGCAGGGAAAAATATTTATCTTGTGAAACCTACTACCTATATGAATAATAGTGGGGATGCCGTTCGACAGGTTATCAACTGGTATAAAACAGATATTGATTCCTGTATGATTTGTTATGATGACCTGAATCTTGATATTGGTACAATTCGTTTACGACCCGGAGGCAGTGCAGGAGGACACAATGGTATTAAAGATATCATTCAAAAACTGGGTACTGATAATTTTCCGCGTTTACGTTTTGGTATAGGTAATGAGTTTCCAAAGGGACAACAGGTAAATTATGTACTCTCCCCTTTTAGTGATGAGGAAGAAGAAGCTGTCGATGATGCTTTAAATAGGGCTACTGACGCCGTTTTTACCTACGTTAGGAATGGTATTGAACAGGCTATGAACGATTACAACTGAGATTTTTATGATACTTTTCATTCATTTTCACAATCTCTTGTAAAACAGGCTCTCAACAAACAAAAAGGAACCGGTCATGGATATATTTAAACTGTTTTTTAATCATGATCAATCTCTTAGAGACCTAAAGGCAAATGATACTAACCAGGAAGAGGATTCCAGGCTAGCAGACTTCATGAATCCCTCTCCTACCTACTCTACCTTTTATATTACCGGTACGATTCTGCCGGAGGAACAATTCGGATTAAGTACTCTGCAACAAAGTTCTAGAATAATTGATCAGCTGGGTCAAGCTTTTAAAAATCGAACAATCCATACCGCAGAAAATACGTTCCAAAGACTGGACACGGCCTTAACTAATATAGAGAACGGCCAAGCTTTAATTATAGACACAACTACCAAAGAGAATATATATAACTCTTCTGCCCTTGCTTCCAATGATCAATCCGGTCCCGTACTAAGAAAATTGCTACAAAGCGGGGCGTGGTTTCTATCCAAAATTCAGGCACCCCATGGCTATGACCTCTATCTTTATACAAAAAAGAATATTTATTCCAATCTTTTTGAAGTATTTAAGCCATTAATAAGTAAACAGTTACGATTTTTTAGTGTTAATCGTAAACGCATCAAAACGGATCGTCAGTTCTATTTTGAAACGAATTCACTAAAAAAGCCACCTCACGGAGCCGAAGAAGTTTTCCCCGATACTACGTTATAACTTTTCGTCAAACCTTAAAACAGTTTGCAAACTATATTTTCACCCTTCGATTTTGTCATCAGCCACCAGATGACTTATAATTAATAGCCTGTCACTTTTTTGCGGATCAAAATCCCCCCCTCTATAATCACCAAACACATTATCTATTGTCAGGTTGTTGGCAGCCAGATGACTTTTAAACCAATCCAGATCATATAATTTAACGCGTTCTGAATAATGACGGGTTCCTTCAATATTATCGCCCGAAAAAGTTATGTCTTTATATACAGAATCCTCTTCTATATAGCGGTTTATACGATAGTTAATGCTTTCCAATCTGCCTTCTTCAGAAGGTTTTAGTTCATTACGAACCTTAGTGGCATTAAGATAATCAATCACAAAAATTCCATCGGGAACCAGCATCTGCTTTACACTTTCTAGAACACTGGCGTTTTCCTCATCAGACTCAAAATATCCGAAAGTTGTAAATAAATTTAGGATAGCATCAAATTTTTCCGGGAGCGGATCGCGCATATCACGGACTTCAAAACGTATGTTTTTAATTCCTTCAGCTTTGGCCTGCTCTCTGGCACTTGTAATCGCACGTTCTGAAAGATCAATTCCCGTTACCTGATATCCATTCTCATAAATTTCAGTAGCATTTTTATGTAAATGTATCGCATGACGTCCCCTGCCACATCCCAGATCTAATATTTTTGCCTCCTCCCGAAGGGAGAGGTAGTCTTCAAGAAAATCAATTAATAAAGCTGCTTCCTCTTCATCTCTGTCGGCATATAATATTTCATAAAATGGACTATCAAACCATTCTTCAAACCAATCCATATAGCTTTATATTATATTCTAATTCTAATCTATGATCCAGAATGAAAAAAAATCCAGCCTTATTGCAAACTTAACTTTTTTATTTGCAAAGGTTTTAGTTATTTAAAGTTAACAGTGTTAAGTGGATCAACAGATATCATCGCAAATATAACAAAGTAATAATGGAATACATTTTATTCCTTCTTGAAATCCAACCTTAATTATTAACGGAGGTTCTATGCGAAGAATAATAGCTACAACATTCATCTTTTTGATGTGTTCGGGCTCCGCCTTTGCCAGCGGATTCTCGATATATGAAGCCAGCGTCCGAGCAAATGGAATGCTTGGCGCTTTTTCTGCCTATGCTGACCATGTATCTACCATCTATTATAATCCTGCAGGATTAAGCGGCCTTGATGGGTTAAGAATTAGTACAGGTGCTACAATTATTGCCCCCCGATCCACTTTCAGAGGTCCCTTTGCAAGTTCTGCAGCCTTTCCAAACAGCGCCAAGAGATCCGATATGGAGGATCAAAACTTTTTTGTTCCCAACTTTTATGCCTCTTATGAAATTAAAGATGGATTAACAGCCGGCATTGGCGTTTATGCTCCTTTTGGGTTGGGTACAAAATGGGACCAAGACTG
>JBEPXF010000339.1:0-3380 GCA_041642075.1 Fodinibius sp. | reverse complement strand
TGCTCAACGGATGGTGAAGCGCGCCGTGTCGCCCTGCCCTCGGTCGGCGGTGAACCGCAGGCGCGAGCCGTCCACTTCCACCAGCTGGCAATTCTGCGGCCAGGACCGGCTTCCCCAGGAGAGCGTGCGGCAGAAATAGCCGTCCTCCCACGACCAGCTGCCCGTCACCTGCTCCCCCTGCGCGGTGCCGCCGATGCTGCCATCGGCCCCGACAGCCAGCGATATTCCGAAGAGGGGGATCGACAGCGTCCGCCCCTCCACCGTCGAGACGAAAGCGGCCGGTTTCTATGGTATAGAGATGAAAAGGTCCGAGAGATAGCTCCGATAGATTCATGCGCTGATAATTTCAGTCTTTGAGAGTTAGCATTGCAGAAAAGAAGATAGCTTACAATAACACCTGCTGGACTGCAATATTACAGTTTTTCTAAAAGATTTTTCAGGAATACGCGCATCTCTTTTAAATCCTTTTTGAGATTAACAGGGATCTCTTTTTCTGTTCCACCTGCTTCCGCCTCTCGCTTAAGTGCTTGCTGGGCCCCTTCAGTACTGTATTTCTTTTCCTGAATAAGCTCTTTAAGTTTTAAGACGGTTTCAATATCATCTTCTTTGTAGGTACGATTTCCGGCTTTATTTTTCTTGGGACTCAATTCATCAAAAACAGATTCCCAGTAGCGCAGAACATGCGCATCTACATCAGTAATTTCACTAACTTCGCCTATGGAGTAATAAAGTTTTTTCATAGCAAATCTAAAAGCGTATCTTTATTGCTTATTATACATGATCTTAGGGATTTTGTCTAACTCTTTGCCATAAAATAAGTAAGAAAACATTGTCTGAACAGCAGCCGAACAAATCCGATATCGAATTAAGTGTCGTAGTTCCCCTGTATAACGAGGAACAGTCCATTGCAGAGCTGACCCAGAAAATAGATGAAGCACTGGTGGATACCTCTAATTATGAGCTTATTTATGTGGATGACGGCTCTATTGACGGCTCATGGAAGGAGGTCAGGAAAGTCTGCAGGGATTCAGGATTTGTCCGGGGTATTCAGCTTCAGCGTAACTATGGCAAAAGTTCCGCTCTACAAGCTGGGTTCGAAGAAGCCAGGGGAAAATATATCGCTACTATGGATGCCGATTTGCAGGATGATCCTTTTGAAATTCCCGCAATGCTGCAGCAGCTAAAAGAGCGCCAGTTGGATCTGGTAAGCGGATGGAAAAAGAAGCGTCACGATCCGATAACTAAAACCATACCCTCGCGGTTTTTTAACAGGGTAACGTCCTTTTTTACGGATATTGATCTCAATGATTTTAACTGTGGGCTTAAAGTATACCGGCACGAGGTGATTGATCATATTTATCTGTACGGTGAATTACATCGTTATATCCCGTTTTTGGCAAAGCTGGAAGGGTACGATCGCATAGAAGAGAAGGTCGTCAAGCATCACGCCCGGAAGTATGGGGAAACAAAATTTGGCATTTCCCGATTCATGCATGGCTTTCTTGATTTGCTTACCCTGCTCTTTGTCAATCGCTACCTGCAACGTCCCATGCACTTTTTTGGAACCCTTGGTTTTCTATTAATCTTTTTTGGAGGGATTATTAACGGGTACCTGACGATTGAAAAACTGTTCTTTGGAGCTAACTTGGGTGATCGTCCGCTGTTGTTGTTTGGTGTCATGCTGATGGTTTTGGGGGCTCAGATCTTTTCTATCGGGTTTTTGGGAGAGCTTATCCAAAAACGAAATGAGAAACAGCATACCCCGAATATCAAAGAAGTACTTTAAAAAAGAGTAAGGTAATGAAGATCGTGACAGGAATAGTTTTTTACCAATCCTCCTGCCCCGTGGAATCCTCCGAAGGAGCGGAAGGCCATGAATGGTATTCCACAGTGCCTGTCCTCCTTCTCTAAGTATAAACTTTTGCTCAGCAGACTTACTATGGATTTTTTTTAAGAAGAAAGCAGTATGAGGTCCCTCTTGGAGAAGAGGGATTTAGGGAGATTGAATAATCCTTAGCTATTTAGAGGCAATCAAAAAAAGCTTCTAAAAATAGTTAAAGAACTTGAAGTGAAGTATGCAGTTCCCCCTTTTAAAAGGGGGACAAAGGAATTTAGTCAAAAAATAAAGAATAGGTTTAAAAAATTAACTTTAATAATCTTAAATGAGTCGCATCGCTTACGATCCGGTAAAAGACCGTTTTGCCAATATCATTCGAAACAGCCGCTTATTGCGAACACTGTTTTACAAGCTACTGGATCTTTTTTTCCTGCGCAGCTGGTATGTAAGACGTTTACTTAAAAAGTATGCCTCGAATATTGACCGGCAAGGAGAGTGGCAGATGCTCGATGCCGGGTCCGGATTCGGCCAGTACGATCGTTTTATCCTTCGCCAATTTTCCAATGTTTCCATCCAAGCTATGGATGTGAAAGCCGACTATCTGCAGGATTGCCGTCGGTACTTCCAAGAGGATATCAGGGATGGGAATATTTCTTTTGAGCAGAAAGATCTTCTGGAATTGGAATATAATTCAATCTTTGATTTTGCGATCTGTATTGACGTACTGGAGCATATTGAGGAAGACGAGCAGGTAATGCGAAATATCCATGAGGCCTTGAAGTCCGGTGGATACTTTTTAATGCATTCGCCATCAATTTATTCGGAAGAGGATGCAGGAGACGAGGAATCCTTTGTTGATGAGCACGCCCGCACCGGCTATTCGAAAGAGGATATCCGGCAAAAATTAGAATCCGTCGGTTTTTCACCGGTTGATGTATCCTATACCTATGGACGTAAAGGACATTTTGCCTGGGAGTTGCTGATTAAATACCCAATGCTCTGGCTTACCAAAATAGGCCTGTGGGCACTACCTCTTATGGGTTTGTATTACATAGTAACCTTGCCGGTTGGGATTCTGCTGATGTGGCTCGATTTATTTGATGAAAACAAGAGAGGAGCCGGCATTTATGCTCTTGCAAAAAAAGCTTAAAAAGGGTACCTACGAATATTGTCTCGTTAATTAATTTCTTACAGTTATGAATATAAAGACCTTATTTAAGTCACTTTTAATCTGCACTGTGCTGATTTCTTGCGTGTCGATAGAATCTGTTATGGGTCAACAAACAGAAGAAAAACCCGACTATTCGGCTTATTATTACCACAAAAAGAACCTCTTTGAACAGCTTCCGAATGGGGAAAATGAAATTATTTTGCTCGGTGACAGCATCACTGATGGCAATGAGTGGGCCGAGATGTTTGGTAGCACCCGGCTTAAAAATCGAGGCATATCCGGGGATGTAACTGATGGGGTGCTCTACCGCTTGGATGAAGTGACCGAGTCAAAACCGGATAAAGTATTTGTGATGATTGGCGTAAATGATCT
>JBEPXF010000338.1:0-3391 GCA_041642075.1 Fodinibius sp. | reverse complement strand
CGAGCTAATCAAAAAACAGGAAGAGGTTGGCTTGGACCTGTTGGTACACGGCGAATTCGAGCGCAACGATATGGTAGAATATTTCGGTGAGCAATTTGCCGGCTTTGCCTTTACCCGCAATGGATGGGTGCAAAGCTACGGTACCCGTGGGGTGAAACCGCCCATCATTTATGGTGATGTCCATCGTCCGGAAGCCATTACCGTTAAATGGTCTTCTTATACCCAATCCCAGACTGATAAGCCGGTTAAAGGAATGCTTACAGGTCCGGTTACTATCCTGCAGTGGTCCTTTCCGCGCGATGACCAGCCTTGGTCTGAAACTGCCAAGCAGATTGCCCTGGCGATCCGCGATGAAGTAGAAGACCTGGAGGAAGCCGGCATACAGGCTATACAGATTGACGAGCCCGCCTTTCGGGAAGGGTTGCCGCTGCGGCGTGACGACTGGGACCGCTATCTGGAATGGGCGGTAGATGCCTTCCGCATGGCTTCTACGGTGGTTGAGGACCAGACACAGATCCATACGCACATGTGCTACTCCGAGTTTAATGATGTGATCGAACATATTGCCCGTCTGGATGCAGATGTTATTTCCATGGAGACCTCACGCTCCCAGATGGAGCTGCTGGATGCCTTTGTAGAGTTCGATTATCCCAATGAAATTGGTCCCGGTGTCTATGATATCCACTCTCCCCGGGTGCCCTCGACCGACGAGCTGGTCGCACTGCTGGAAAAAGCCGCAGATGTACTTGATCCGGAACAAATATGGGTCAACCCCGACTGTGGACTGAAGACCCGCGGCTGGGAAGAGACGCTGCCATCGCTGGAGAATATGGTGGAAGCGGCCCAGCTGATGCGGGAAAGAAAGGAGAGATAATGGCCTGCCTTTAAGCAGAATAAAATCAATTCTCATTATGCATGGACGTAGCATGCTACGTCCTAACTGTTAATATTTTAAATAAATAGTAGTTATAGCTATGAATAAACTAATTGGACGCACCTCAGTACGTGATAATATTAAACTCAGTGAAGATCCCTCATATCCCATTTTCAAGGAGCTGTATGAGAAACAAAAAAAAGCTATTTGGTTTCCGGAGGAGTTGAATATTCAGCAGGATGCGCTGGATTATCACTCACTCTCGGATGATGAAAAGGACCTTTTTGATACGGCCGTGGGCTACTTCTGCTCCTCGGAGCTGCTGGTACAGAATGTGTTGGTGAACTCCTTCTTTCCGCTGCTTACTGATCCACACGCCAAGATGAGCTTCAGTACCCAGCTGTTTATGGAGAATATACACAGTGATTTTTTTGAGATTGTACTGCAGTCCTTCGGTATGGACCGTGAGAAGATGTACGATGTAGCCTTTGATGATCCCATCCTGCGCAAAAAGCAGTCGCTGATTGTGGATGAGATCGATAAGATCAGCTACGGTCAAATCGATCCGGAAACGCTTGAAGGGCAGAAGCAGATCCTTCGGGCTATTTTGCTAAATAACATTATCCTGGAGGGGATCTTCTTTTACTCCTCCTTTGCGCATTTCTTCGCCCTCAAAGATATGGCCAAGATGAAGAATGTGGTCTCGGGAGTGGAGCTGGTGCTGATTGATGAGTCCCTGCATCTGCAAAACGGCATTGAGGCAATCCTGATTATGCTGGATGAAAATCCGGAGATTGTGGCAGATACCGAGTACGTGCAGGATATCCGGGACGTGATTTTGGAGGGAACTACATTGGAAATCGAGTACGTAAAGCACAAGTTCGGAGACCGTACTATCCTGGGAATCTCATACGGTGAACTGGAGCGCTACCTGAAGTATATCACCGATCGGCGGCTGCAGGAGCTTGGCTTTCAACAGGAGTTTCATATCAACGAAAACCCGCTGCGGTTCCTCCAGAAAGAGGACGTAAAGAAGTTGATTAACTTTTTTGAGGTCTCCTCAACCGAATACACAAATTACTGAGATGTTACAGCGATCCTTCCAGTAAGGACGTGGCATGCCACATCCCAACGACTAACTGAATTTATTTTAAAAAAGTTAAAAATAACCACTATGAAAAGAACAGTCATAAAGCGCAACGGAACAGAAGAACCATTTAGAACACAGAAAATTATTAATGCCATTTTTGAAATTATAGAAGGATTAGAAGTAGAGGATGACTACGAGCTGGTCTTTCTGATCATGAAGGAGCTGGATTTAAAAGTCCCCGAGCGGGTGTCCACCGAAGAGCTCGACCGTCTGGTGTTAAAAGCCATTGAGCAGCTCATCCCCAAGCACCCGGTCTACGATACGCTGGCTACACGGCAGTTGCTGAAACTTATCAACAAGCGAATTGACCGGCGGCTTGATACTTTCCAGGAATATCTGGAAAAAGGGTTTGAGCAGGAGCTGCTTCATGAACGCCTTAAAGACTTCGATTTTGGTCTTTTGGAACAGTCCCTCAGCTTTGAGCGGGACCGTCTGCTCGGCTATTTTGGCTTAACCACCATGAATGACCGCTATCTGATGAAAAACCGCGATGGAGAAGTCATGGAGAAACCGCAATGGTTTTTTATGCGGGTGGCCATGGGTAGTGGCAATTCCAACGAGGAGATCGTCAAAATATACAACAAGCTTTCGAAGCTGGAGTACCTTCACTCCACGCCTACGCTGTTTAACTCGGGGACGGTTACCTCGCAGTATTCATCCTGTTATGTGAGTGTCATCGACGATTCCCTGGATTCTATCATGGACAAGGCACGCGAGACGGCCTTCCTGGCCAAATATGCCGGCGGCGTAGGGACCGATGTCAGTCGCATCCGGGCTACGGGTTCGAATATTGCTTCGCTGAATGCGCCCTCATCCGGAGCCATACCCTTTATCAAGATCTTCGATACGCTGGTCAATTCCATTCAGCAGGGGGGACGTCGCCGCAGCTCGCAGGTGATTTCCATGCAACCCTGGCACTTAGATATCGATGGCTTCCTGGACTTGCGGGAAACGACGGGCAACGCCTATTTTAGGACGCCATCACTTAACACGAGCTTATGGATGCCCGATGAGATGATGCGCCGTATCAATCAGGGAGAACCGATTTACCTGTTTGATCCCGGCGAGTGTCCCGAACTGGTGGATACCATAGGAGATAATTTCAAAAAGAAATATGAGCAGCGTATTGAGCAGGCCGAAGCCGGTGAGCTGGAGCAGTTCAAAAAGCTGGACAGCCAGAACTTCTTCAAGAAATACCTTTTCAAGTTGGCGAAAACGGGTCACCCGTGGCTGATCTTCAAAGATGAGCACAACCGCCATAATCCGTGTCCGGAGTATAGTGTGATCAACAGTTCCAACCTGTGTACCGAAATCTCCATTCCCAACCGGCCTGACTCTACGGCTGTTTGTACGCTGGCATCGGTAAA
>JBEPXF010000337.1:0-3397 GCA_041642075.1 Fodinibius sp. | reverse complement strand
CTACAAAAACACTCAATAGTCTAATTGCTGCTTTATAGCCTTTCAAAATGAGCGTAAAAATAAGAACAAATACACTTGCTTTCAGGTATTCTTTGCAAGATCTTTCAGAAAACATTTGAAGGCCATTTTCATAGAAAATGAAATCATCTTCTGCTAAAACAGCCTTGCGCATCAGCCTGTTGGTTTCTTTTATCTCGCTCTGTCTGAAATTGAGCGGCTTCTGGATTACTTCATCTACCACGGCCCTGTCAGATGCGGCCGAATCGGTTATTCATCTCTTCGCTGTTTTCTTTGTGTATTACGGCCTGCTCTTGAGCGCCAAGCCAGCAGATAATAAACATTTATACGGCCATGAGCGCGTGGAATTCCTATCTGTGGGTATTGAAGGAGCAGTTATTATTATAGCCGGCATCACTATTATTTATCAATCGATAGATAATTATCTGCATGGCTACAATCTACAACAACTGATGAACGGTATCTATCTGATTGGCGGGGCAGGTATCATAAATCTGGCGCTGGGAAGCTACCTGATGAAAGTTGGTCAGCGCGAAAACAATATGATCGTAATCAGTAATGGCAAGCATACCCTCACTGATGTTTGGACCAGTGCTGGTGCGGTAGCTACCCTTTTAATTATCCGGTTTACCGACTTTGTTTTACTTGACTCACTCGTGGCCGGGGGACTGGCTTTTTATATTATGTTCGAGGGTTTTAAACTTTTGCGTTATTCAGTAGACGGTCTTATGGATTCACGAAATCCCAAAGCTGACCACAAAATTCGGGAGGCCCTTACCCGGGAACTGCCCGGCTCAATGCAGAGTGTCCACAATCTTCGTCACCGTACCACAGGCAGTACCACCTGGATAGAACTGCATGCCATATTCAATGATGGGGTATCTCTTGAAACTGCACACGACGATGCCACGATCTTAGAAAAGAGATTGATCAATAATCTATCTGGAGACGTTATTGTGACAATCCACCTGGAACCGGAAGGCAGCCATGAGGATGTTCACCATCCCCTCAAAGACGCCGATCAAAAACGCCCGTTGGAGGATTTTATATAGAAATCTATGCCTCAAAAGACTTAAAGTATCAAGTAGAAAGTATTCGAGTTGAAAGAAAAGACAATCAACTCAGGAGCTGAAACTAACTATGTCAAGAATCCTAAAACAGACACTTTCTACTATCTACTTTTTACTAAAAATTTAAACTTCAACGCCTACCTTTGAGTGGTCCCCCAAATGTACTTCCTGGTCCACATTTTCCAGTTCAGTATGGCGACCAATGGTAGAGTGTTCGATATTACAACCTTCCAGCCGGGCATGCTCTTGAATCAGACTGTTTTTAACAGTGCATTTTTCTAGTGTACTCCCTTCTGCAATACTGGCATTAGGACCTATTATACAATTTTCAAGCTCTACATTATCCCCGATATATACCGGCGGAATAATTTTAGTCCCCTCAAATCGATCTTCATCTATATCTTCGTGTTCTTTTTCTACAATAACGCCAGAAGTATTCAACCAGGAAGGCAATGTTCCGCAATCAAGCCACTCGTCCACGGTAGCTTTTTTAAAGACATTATCCTTCTTCAGAAGACGATCGAGGGCATCAGTCAGCTGAAACTCTTCGCCATGACCACGAATATCATTATCAAGCAGATACTGAATTTCATCCAGTAGTTTTTCTGCCTTTTTGAAATAATAGACACCAATAATAGCCAAGTTGGAAATGGGTTCATCTGGCTTTTCTACAAAATCAGTGATTTGGCCATCCTTTTCTACAGCTACCCCAAAACGGGAAGGATCCTCTACTTCTTTAAGCCAGATAACGCTATCGGCATCACCAATAGTAACCGATCCCTCCATATCAAATATGGTATCGGCAAACACAATAATACATTCACCTTTCAGGTCTTCTTTCGCACAGTACACAGCATGGGCCGTCCCTTCTGCCTGTTCCTGCACGCGGAATGTAGCCTGTGCATCCTGCCGATCACTCATTGCTTTCAAAGCATCCTTAATCTCTTGGCCAAAATCAGGTCCCAGTATAAATACTATTTCGTCAATATCACGATCCAGAGTGCGTCCAAACGTCTCTACAATGCGTTCTACGATCATTTTCCCGGCTACCGGTAACAACGGCTTGGGAACAGTATGCGAATGCGGACGTACTCTGGTTCCACGTCCTGCCATTGGGATTATTAATTTCATATATTTGAGCGAATTTAGATGAAAGTTTGTTCCTTGCTTTTTGCGGCGTTAATATAACAGATGTTATTTACATTAGCGACTTTACGCCTTTAAAAAATCTTATAATTAAATTTTATACTATTGAACTGGTATCTAAACCTACTCGACGGCCTTATTATATTATTTGTCATCATTATGGCCCGTCATACTATACTCCGGGGACGCTATTTTCTTCATATCTTTCAGCAGCACGGTTATAAGTTTAATGAATTCTGGCACTGGCTGCTTGACCATTGGAATCAACGTGTCATTACTCCCGAACATATACTGTATAACATTGTAATTGCCGTTTTGCTGTTATTACTTTCCACCTCGGTAACTGGCAGCACTGCTATTGTTATTCTTTCACTTTTCGGGATTATTTGGTTTTGGTCCTTTGACTATTACAAGGGACAGGAAGAAAAAAAACCGCTGGTATTTACGCCCCGCATGATACGCCTCACTATTCCTTTTACCCTTCTGGGCCTTCTGCTACCCATCGCCTCTTCTTATCTTGCGTACCTAAATAGGGATATACTATTCCTGGCTGACATCTATATCCTCTCTTTTGGATGGGTATTAGGAAATGCTCTTTTACCGCTATTTATTTTTGTGGCAGGACTATTAACCAAGCCAATCGAAAACTATATACATCGACATTTTATTAAGCTGGCGAAAAAAAAGCTGCAGAAAATGCCCGACCTGACAGTTATTGCTATTACCGGAAGCTATGGAAAAACAAGTACGAAGTTCATGATTCGTGACCTTCTTAGCGAGCGCTTTTTGGTTTGCTCCACACCCGGCAGCTATAACACCCCCATGGGCATTTGTAAAGTTATCAATAACGATCTGGAGGCTCACCACCAGATACTTATTTTAGAAATGGGAGCCCGCTATGAAGGTAATATTGACGAACTTTGTGATATTGCAGAACCCGATATTTCTGTAGTCACAAATGTAGGGATCGCCCACTTGGAAACTTTTGGCTCACAGGATGCCATCGCACGTACCAAATCTACGCTGGTAACACGTACAAAAAAGAACGGTAAAGCAGTTCTCAATGCCGATGACAAGCGTGTTTCGGCTATGGCTGATCTTCGCGATGATCTGGAAATCATTTACGTGGGACTGGAAGAAGGTGACATACAGGCATCTGATAT
>JBEPXF010000336.1:0-3418 GCA_041642075.1 Fodinibius sp. | reverse complement strand
TTCCTTCTGAGTGTCTATCGTATTCATCAGCAATAAACGACTTTATTTTTATACCAAAATCGGAATAAATATCTATAATACTAAAATCAATAGTAGAATACACTTTTTGCAGTCGCAGGTAGTCAGTGTTAAAATGACACTGTGGCAGCAATCCACAGTAGATAAAATTCAAGGTGGTTATGTTTGAAAACTGCTCTGGTGTAGCCCTATTTTCAAGAGGTAAATCCAACAATATTGTCTTTGGTGACTTTTTTTCGAGACTGCTGACCATATCAGAAAGTACTGTTAAGAAGTCTTTTCCATATCTCCTAACAATAATGAGCGACGAGGAACTGGAATAGTTTATTTCCAGTTCAATATCTGATTTATCAGCCAGAGAATATGGTCCCGATTCTTTTATCTCGACATCTATCCCCAATTCATCATACGTCTCAAGAATAAGTTTTTGGTATTTTTTCGGTAAAAATACTGCTTTCTTTGAAGGATAAATAATGGGAAGAAAATCCATAACCACTGATACCGGCTGGGAATATTCCTCATCAAAACCTTTATACTTTACATTTTTCGAGAAAGCCAGTTGCAGAGCTGTCGTCGTATATCCAAATTTATTATTTACTTTTTGGCTTACGGAGTGGTTGGTAACAGCCATACCGAGTAGTGTAGTTACCTGCCGGGATCTTGCTATTTTAATAAGTTGCCCCATCATCGAACTCATCACTCCATTTCTGCGATACCTGGGAGATACAACAGCTTCGGCAACTTCCGCAATGTTAGAGTTATCTTTGGGATTTACGCCAAAATAGCCAATGGCTTCTCCATCTTTTTTCCGGGCGATAACACCAAGCTTTTCTTTTGCCAGCACTGACTCTTCAATCTTTTTCGGCAAATACAGATCCTCTTTGTTATAAGTATATCCATAGGTACGATAGAAAAGTTTTGAGATATCTTCTGCATCAAAAGGCTTAATGCGGTCGACAGTAAAATCTTCAATTTTTATATGGTAATCCTGGCTTTTCTGGTGAGTTAATTGACCTTCACGCAGCTCCGCCGACTGCTCCAGCAGCTCATCTATATCATGAATCTGCACATTTTTAGTTAGCCTGAATTCCTTGCCCTCCTTGCCTTTATTGATGAAAGAAAACTCATCGCTAAAAGATTTCATCAATAAAAAGCCAGCCCCGTCAAAATCATCTTCATTGAGGACTTTTAGGACATCGTAGGTGTGACGATCCGGATCAAATGGTTCACCCAGCTCACTAACAATAATTTCTACGTTTGAAAATGTGTGATAAAATTCTATCTCAAAATTTTGCCTGCTGTCATCAGGAAATGCAAAAAGAATAATATCTGTAATAAGCTCACTTACAGCTATAGAAAAACGAAGAGCATCTCCCTTTGTCAAGCCACAGTTTACTCCCCAGCTGTACGTAAAATCACATATCGGATTTATAATCTGTTCATCTGCTGATACTTGAAATCTGGCATCCATATCCGTTCCTATAAAGCTATTAGGCTACTATTAATAGTGGTCTATAGAATTTTTTATCTGTTTTATTGAATATTCATAATTGGTATTGTCTTGTGCATAATATGTAAACTTTCGGGATCGATTTGTAGGGAATCCCCTAATTTTAAACGAGTGAAAGCTATATCACAGTGGTGGGTAAAATCAAAAGAAAATCATCGCACTTTTGACTCGTTGCTAAATATCCTCACAGAACCATAATGAAATAGATCACTGGTGTCTTATCTAATTCCAAAATCAACTGTGATATTCGTAGGATCGTTTTATGCAGGCCATAAATACCTTTCTATCCCTTCGAAATCGTAATAATAATAGGACTGCTATAATGATTATTGGCTATAGTACCGTACATGGCATCGCTCCAGGAAAGGATGATGAGTAGTTGTGAAATAATCACAGCAGCAGTTCCCACTATCCACCAAGCATTGTTCTCTGTGAAGTACAGAAAGACGGTTACCAGGAACAGGAGGCATACCAATAGCCAGGACAGTCCCGCTGTTTTGGATATGTCTTCGGTTAGCTGTTCGACGGGTGCTAAATCATATGCCTTTACAAATCCCAGCAGATGGATTAATCCGTGGACAACGATGACAAATGAGAAGATTATTTTTTCCATAGTAAATGTTATGCGTTTGGATTTACACTCTCACTTCTAAACTTGTATCGGACAGAAGGCATTAACGTCAGCATGAATAAAGTCAAGCCCACTAACCCATAAACCAACTGCAGAGGCGGTTCGGAGTGATAACCAACCATAGTAATTTCAACGCCTATCCAGGCAAGCAAAGCCGGACCAATGAACATCGCTCCTGTCAAGGCTTGCCTTTTCCTTCTCCACAGCCCAAAGAATATGATTGCCGGAAAGATTCCGAGTACGAGAAATAAAATAATGCCGGGAAATAGGAATGTTTTGAAAGGAGATCCCTCAAGTATACTTAACGGCATTTGCAATATAGCACCGCTGGGATCCAGTATTAAGGCGCCTCCTCCAAAAATACCGCTGACCCCCTGAAATAAGATCAGGGCCATCAGGATATAAAAACTTTTGCTGGATTTAATCAACCTCTCAGGTTCCATAAGCAATATCAAATTTTGTTTTATAATTCTTGAATACCATCATACAAACTCCCAAAACTCCTGCTACGAGCAATCCGATATCTTCATAGATATGAAGCTGGAATGCAGCCGAAAAGCCGATAAGCGACCAGAGTCCGGGAATAGCTATGAGCCAAACGGGTACCTTCCCTTTTGACTGGAGAAGTATTCCAATGGTAAATATGGTCGTGGGACAGGGGGCTACCCCAAACACAGGCGACTGGGGATAGACGTGCCCGAAACTATATCCGAGTAGCGGGTAAATAATTATGCTATACAGGATAAAAATCGTGCCTGTGATGCTATAAATATCCTTTTTAAATCCATACCGCAGTCGGACGTCTGTTATTTCAGTCACCAAAAA
Source organism: Fodinibius sp. (assembly GCA_041642075.1). Lineage (GTDB taxonomy): Bacteria > Bacteroidota > Rhodothermia > Balneolales > Balneolaceae > Fodinibius. The sequence goes on along the minus strand of JBEPXF010000336.1, from coordinate 434 downwards.
TGCCACACCCTGCAGGATAAAAAGAGCTCCAAAGATATAAGCTGCAGGATTTACCTCTGCAAAAAAAATGATGTGATAAATTATTCCCGTCCAGATCCAGAATAAACCAATTATTCGGTTTATATATATTTCTGCTGATGGACCTTGTTTTTTTACAAGCCATAATACCACTGCACCAAGCAAATAAGCAACAATTTGTGTTGGCCAAATAGCCCGGTTGTATACTTCAAATACCTGTAAAAATTGATCTATCGTAAACGGCAGTTCAATCATATCATGTTTCTCGTATTTTTATTGCTAAAAAACTTACGAGATCATCGATTAAACTTATGGAAGGGAAACCTGCCGATTCAACGTTGGGAAATCACTTATAACCGCGCACGCCAAGTGCCTACAGCAGGCTGTGCAGGACTTCTTAAATATTTAAGATTCGT
>JBEPXF010000335.1:0-3426 GCA_041642075.1 Fodinibius sp. | reverse complement strand
GGGCCGTTACCCGGACAATGATCTCTAAAATTGAATTTATTCAGAATGATCAAAACAGAAAGGATGACTTTCCAACATATATGACCGTTAATAATAGTTGGAAGTCTTCCCTGGTAAACGGTCCCATATTCAGTATCATCATTCGATGAGAATCGTAATACTCTACCTATCGCATCAGATAAATTCGGAAAGACAGAATTTGCTCCATACGACTCAAAATAATATATAGTATAGGCCAGAGATGGTTTAAAGGTGGCCGTAAGTTTATTATGACTCCTTTAATGTAGTTAAAGTTTCCTGCTTAACGGTATATAAGCGTTTATATGAATATTGTTTTTTACTAAAAATAAAACCCATGAAAACTGAAGTCATATATGAATTTTTTCAGGTCCCGAAAAAGTTAAGCACGATTCTAATGTGTGTGATTTTCTGCACCGGTGTGACTGTTCACGCACAGCCCGGTTCTTCAGAGAGTCCTCCTAATATTCTGATATTTGTAGCCGATGACGCAGGGTGGCGAGACTCAGGTGCATACGGTAACGATGTGATCCAAACGCCAAATATTGACAGGCTGGCTGAAGGTGGGTTATCATTTGATAAGGCATTTTTGACTACTGCACAATGCAGTCCTTCACGTATTTCGATATTAACCGGCCAATATCCTCATGCAACCGGAGCCGAAGATCTGCATATGCCGCTTCCCGAGGGGACTCGTATACTGCCGGATTATTTAAGTGAGGTTGGTTTTTATACCGGTCATATGAAAAAGACCCATTACGGTCCGTATGCCGATGAACAGTTCGACTGGTACAGTGAAGAATTATCCGAAACTTTCCCCGCGTTTTTAGAGGAAGCGGAGGGAGATCCATTTTTTCTATGGGTAGGCTTTTCTGATCCTCATCGTCCCTATGGAGATGCACCGGAAGTACATAATCCAGAAGAGGGAAAAGTACCTCCTTATTTAGCCGATACGCCTGAAACCAGAACCGATTTAGCAAAATATTACGACGAAATAAACCGGATGGACGGACAAATTGGACGATTTTTGGAAGAGTTGGAGCGGCGGAACGAGCTAAACAATACCTTGGTCATCTTTCTAAGTGATAACGGTGCCCCCTTTCCACGGGCAAAAGGAACGGTTTATGACGAAGGAGTGCGTACTCCACTTATCTTTCACTGGCCGGATCATGTCGAAGCAGGAAACCGATATGAAGGGCTTGCAAGCGTGATTGATTTAGCTCCTACCTTATTAGATTTAGTTGATCATCCTATTCCCAATGATATGCAGGGCGAAAGTATACTGAAAGTGTTGAGCGATCAAACGCTGCCGGGCAGAGAGTACGCCTATAGCGAACGAAACTGGCATGATACGGATGAGCATATCCGCAGTTTGCGCACTGACCGTTATCGGCTGGTCCAAAACGCTTACACTGAGTTGCCCCACGGAACTCCGGCGGATATTGGAGGCAGTCCGTCGTTCAGGAGTTTAATACAGCTCAAAAAAGAAGGAAAGCTCACTCATGCTCAGTCGCGACTATTTGAGGCCCCCAGGCCACGCATCGAATTATATGATGTTGAAGATGATTCCTGGGAAGTGAATAATATAGCCGCTCATTCAGATTACTGGGAGCTGGCACGTGAGCTGGGCCAACAATTGAATAACTGGATGGAAGAGACCGGTGACTTTCCACCGCACCGACGGGTCCGCGACGACCATACCGACCGTATGACAGGGGTTTGGTTTACCGATGAAATCCCGCCTATGCGGAATTTGGAAGAATGATCACAACAAGTTAGTAAAGCAGATTTTAATTATTATTGTCAAACAAAGTTATCAACTATGAAAGCCATAAAGGTTCTTTTATCCATTGTTTTAATGAGCTTGTTGGGACTCTCTTTAGGACAGGCACAGCCTAAAAATATAATCTTTATTCTCAGTGACGATCATCGCTACGATTATATGGGTTTTCATCCCGAGAGCCCGGATTTTTTAGATACTCCGGGTATGGACCGGATGGCTACGGAAGGGGCTCACCTGGCTAATGCCTTTGTAAGTACGTCACTCTGTTCTCCAAGCCGTGCTTCTATTTTGACCGGACAATATCCTTTTCGTCATGGTGTGATCGACAATAACAACGAAATGCCGCCGGGTACGCCACTTTTTTCTGAATCACTTCAGGAAGCCGGATATCAAACCGGGTATTTTGGGAAATGGCACATTGGTCATGCCCATGACGATCCCCAGCCGGGCTTTGATCGTTGGGTGAGTTTCAGGGGGCAGGGAGTATATTATGATCCTACTTTAAATATTGATGGAGTAAGGCAGGAGAAGGAGGGGTATATCACTGATCTGTTGACTGATTATACCTTGGAATGGCTGGAGGAAATAGACCGCAACCAACCGTTTTTTGCATACCTATCCCATAAGGCCGTTCATGCAGAGTTTGAACCGGCCGGGCGTCACGAGGGAATGTACGAAAATGTAAATATTCCAAAGCCACAATCAATGAAAAATATCGAGCAGAACTATGAGGGCAAACCCGACTGGGTGCGCGAGCAGCGGTATAGCTGGCACGGGGTTGAACACATGTACCACGGCCGCGATGATCATCCGCAGGGAATTGAAGAGATTATCCCACGCTACAGTGAATCGCTTATGGGCGTTGATGAGAGTATAGACCGGGTATTGGATTATCTGGAGCAGGAAGGACTGGCCGAGAATACACTGGTTATTTATATGGGTGACAATGGATTTATGCTCGGAGAACACGGACTAATTGACAAGCGGCAGGCTTATGAAGAGTCAATGAGAGTACCGATGTTGGCCTGGGCACCGGGATATATCGAAGCGGGATCCACAATTGAGAAAAATATAATGAATATTGATATCACACCAACGTTTTTGGATATGGCTGGCGGATCAATGCCGGATGATCATACCGTTGATGGACAATCATTTCTGCCGCTATTGGCCGGAGAGACCGTGGACGACTGGCGGGAGACGTTTGTGTATCAGTATTTTTGGGAAAACTCTTTTCCACATACCCCAACGACCTATGCTATCCGGGGTGATCGTTACAAATATATCTATTATCATGGCGTCTGGGACAAAAATGAACTATATGATTTAAAGACTGATCCCAATGAAATGCATAATTTGATCGACGTCCCGGAACACCAAGACCGGGTCCGTGAAATGCGAGATGAGATGTTTGACATTTTTGAGGCCAATGGTGCTACAGATGTGCGCTTCCGCCGCCCCTCGGATTTTCAGGCAGACGAACGGAAGATTCATGAGTGATAATCTATCAATTTGATATCATGTTATTTAGAATAAAGGTTTCAGCCCAACAAAAATTTCTCGTTGTGAAAACTATTTGCAACAAAATATTTCGAAGATGACCATGGGACAACGGATGGGATTCT
>JBEPXF010000334.1:0-3456 GCA_041642075.1 Fodinibius sp. | reverse complement strand
CATAAAAAGTAAATCCTTCTCCCCCATAACGATTGATGCCAGCCCCATCTGTTGCAATCCAGATATTTCCATCGTGACCTTCATATAAAGCATAAATATGATTGCTGCTTAATCCATTTTCTTGAGTGATATGTCTTGAAGTGCTATCTGATTGGACAAAAACTCCATCCGCATAGGTACCAATCCACATATTTCCATCTGAGTCAGCAATAAGGTCATATACATAGTCAAGTTCAACGCCTCCTATCTCCGTAATAGCTGAAAAGGAAGATCCATCCCAAGTAGTAATCCCATTGCTACTTGCAAACCATAAATCTCCATCGGGGTGAGGTACTATTCGGTAAATACTTTCTCCACTAAGTCCGTCATCTACTGTGAAATTTTTGAATTCGGTCCCTTCGACGAGATCATTTTTTTCTATAACGGATAAACCTTCATTTGTAGCTATCCAAATATTGCCATTTTCAGCTTCCCAGAAATCCCAAACGGTATTATCCTTTAGGCCATCTCCAGTAGTTAATCTTCTCAGTTGGGACCCATCATAGATAAATATTCCTCCCTGGTACGTTCCAATCCAAAGCTCTCCATTACTCATTTCCTGGACTGCATATACCTCAGAGGTATCCAGGATGCTGTTATTAAAAGGATAAACAAACTGATCGCCTTCCATTTTTGCAATACCGCTGCGATAGGTCGAAACCCACAGATTTTCTTTACTGTCTTCGTATATAACTTCTATGCTATTATCCTTCAGGCCGTCATTAATAGTGTAAGTAGTAAATTCTTCACCATCGAATTTTGCAAGTCCGCCGCCATAGGTACCAGCCCATAAAAATCCATCTGAAGTTTGTAACAAGCTATGTACCTGTGAATGAGGTAATCCTTTATTAACTGAATAAACCTGCAAATTATAACGCTGGGCATATCCCAATAGGGGAAGGATCAAGAGAACCCCAATTAAAAAAAATCTTTTAAAATTCATAAACTGCTATCCGTTGCCGCCGTAAATCAACTGTACTATCGTCAGATTACCCTTAATTAAACTTGTCAACTTAAATAAAATAAGTAAAAAACAGTATTAATTAATAATAGGTATTATCATTTCCCAAATACTGTTTTTGATAAAATTGATACCAAAGATATATTCTTAAAAAGAACATAACTTATCGACACTATTCGATATATTTTGATAACTTGGGAGTACAGCATTCATTAATTCGATATTGTGAGGTATTGGTATATCAGGCATTGTTAAACGCTCAACAGGGGCGTCAAGATATTTAAAAGCTTCTTTGGCCAATACTGCACTAATCTCTGCTCCAAAACCAGCTGTTTGCGTATCTTCATGAACAATGAGGCAACGATTTGTAGTTCTCACAGATTCTAAAACAGCCTCTTTATCCCAAGGCATTAGTGTTCGCAAGTCTAATATATCAGCGGAATAATCTGACAACTCTGCAGCCTTCTCACAGCGCTCACACATAGCACCCCAGGTAACGATTGTAAGATCCTCTCCCTCCTGAAGTTTTTTAGCTTGACCAAAAGGTACAACAAATTCATCTCCCGGATAAGGGCGACGGGCATATTTAGCATCCAGCAAATTACGATGTTCAAAAAATATCGTAGGATTATTACTTCGCATTGCTGATCGCAACAATCCCACGGCATCTTGCGCATTGCTCGGCATCGCTACCTGCCAACCTACCGCGTGGGTAAAAAATACCTCATTGGACATGCTGTGCCACGGATCACCACACTTTGCGAAACCACCGGGCATCCGTACTACTATTGGGGCCGCAAACTTATTGGCTGTTCGCCAGCGGATAGTACCACAGTTATTCAGCTGCTCCGTAGCCGGATCCGCATACTTTCTAAATTGTATTTCGGCTATCGGCATTAATCCGGAATATGCTAATCCAACTGCGCGGCCAATAATACCCTCTTCAGACAAACTGGTATCAAATACTCTCGATTGACCGTATTTGGTTTGCAAACCCATTGTCGCAGCATGTACCCCACCTTTGGCTCCTACATCCTCTCCAAATACTACTACTTTTGGATTGGTTCCCAACTCATAATCAAGCGTTTTCCGGATTCCTTCAACGATATTTATTCGCTGCTTACCGACATTGGGTTCAGTAGTTTCTTCCGGGAACTCGTGTCCAGACGGAGCAAGTCCGCCAACTAACTGGATTTCCGGATTTCCATTCTCTTTATATTCGGAGAATACATAGCGAGTTGTTTGTTCTTTATCCGGTGACGGCCTATTCAACGCAGCCCGACTTGCTTCGCCAACAGATTCCACAGCTTTTGCTTCGAGATCATTCCAATCAGCCTCTGTCAATTGATCTGGCACTAAAAACGATTTAAGCTTTTTTAATGGATCACGCTCTTGCTCCTCTTCCAACAGCTCATCTGGTTTATAGGCTTGATTATCCTGGTAAGAATGCCCATTCAAGCGCGGCATGGTTAGATGAATAAGAGCAGGACCTTTCCGTTCACGCACATAATCAACTGACCGACCAATAAGATCGGCAGCCTCTTCGGGTTCGGTTCCATCCCCATCAAAAATCCGCATATTTTTAAAGGAATAGAGGTTTTTTGCAATATTTCCACCGGGTGTTTGATAGTCCGCAGGTACCGAAATGCCATAGTTATTATCCTCAATATAAAATAAAATTGGCAGATCTTGCGTAGTTGCAATAGTCAATGCCGACCAGAATCCATTGGTGGCGACAGAACCGTCCCCTCCCATGACTACAGAGATAGCCTTTTCATAATCTTTATTTTCCAGTGTCTTTCGATGATAGCGAATGCCCTGGCCCCATCCTATTGCCGGCGTGTATTGAGATCCCACATCACCTGCCATAGGTAACACTGTAGGACCGCCAAGACCAGGTTTATTGCATACAACACCAATATCTCTCCCATCACTATATCCCCCTGATTTAGCCATGGGAGCAGCCATAGCATCCTCCAAACTAAGTCCCAATGAGAGCATAAGGGGGCGTGATCGATAATAGGCGCTGGCCGCATCGTGTTCATGGTAAAGGTGGGCTCCCAACAGAAGCTGTCCAAGTTCATGTCCCCTGGCCGAAAACTGGTATAATACCTCTTGATCCGGTACCAGCTCATTTTCTTCCTTATCATCTATGGCCCGTGAATACAGCATTAGCTGCGCTATTTCCTCCCAATCAATTTCATTCACATTCCGGAACTTATCCTGATTATCAGCTTCTTTTTTTGACATGGCTGCTTATCAAATTTTACACTTTATAGGTTCACTATCTTTTTAAAAGCATGTTTAAAATGTTGCATTTCCTTTTTACAGCCAACCGTTATTCGCACGCAGGCAGGTAAACCAAAGGCATGGAGCCGGCGCAAAATAACTCCCTCTTCCAACATATTCTGGGTGAAATCAATAGCCCGTTGCTTGCTTTCCAATTGTACCATCAC
>JBEPXF010000333.1:329-3465 GCA_041642075.1 Fodinibius sp. | reverse complement strand
CCTTCCCGATACCGATAGGTATGCTGGCTGTTTTTGAGTGATTGACTAAAAGGCAGGCGGTATGTATAGGCGGTGAGCTTCAAGAGAGATCAAGAAGAATTCCGGCCCCAAACAGAAGGGTAAACAAAAGCATAAAGCCGGAAGTCTGCTTTAAAGTTTTATTGAGTTTTCGCTTATCATTTTCTGTCCATATTCGATAGACGAGTATTACCGTCAGGGGCAATGACAAAAAGGGCAGGAGGATTTCCCATCCATATCCAAGCTTGAAATAAAAATGTGGTGGAATTGCAAAGGCAAGTAACATCATAAACAGGTATTCCCACTTCAGGAATTGTTCACCTAAAAGAACGCCCAGCGTATTTTTACCTGCGGGGCCATCTTGTTCGATATCGCGCAGGTTATTTACAACAAGTATATTAGTGGACAGTGCTCCAACAGCAAGAGATGCCCAGAAAGGGTCTATACTCCAAAAGAGAGCATTTACATAATAGGTGCCCATTACTGCTACAATTCCAAAAAAGATAAAAACAAATAAATCTCCAAGGCCATTATAACCCAGAGGATAGGGCCCCCCGGTATAGAGAATCCCGCAAACAAGAGAGGCCACTCCAATCGCAAGGATTACCCATCCCGCGTGCCAAACAAGATAAAGACCCAGTACAAAAGCTAGTCCCATAGTAATAATAGTTGCATTTAACATAGCTTGTTCGGAAATATGACCGGATGCTGTGGCCCGTTCAAAGCCAATTCGCTCATTTGTATCAGCTCCTTTTTTAAAATCAAAATAGTCATTTGCGAAATTGGTACCGATCTGGATGAGAAAGGCGCAAAGCAGGGCCACTGAACTGGCTATTATATCAAAAACAAAGTCATGTACTGCAAGTGCGGTACCCAAAAAAACAGGCACAAATGCGGCAGGTAATGTTTGGGGGCGAGCGGCATTAATCCAACTTTTTATTAAAGAGGTGCTCAAGGTAGATAAAAAATTAAGTTCTTTATGGTTAAAACCTGAAAAATTTTGTACTAATTGAAGTTAAACGCAATAAAACTGAATTAAATTAGGTTTATGGTAATTTAATTAGGTTGTTATGCTATTACGTCTAAAATATTTTTGCATAAATGATTAATTAGCTTTTTATTATAGCTTAAAATTAAGCTAGTGGAAAGTTAAGCTTTTAACATAGCTCAGTAAACGAATGATATATAAGTATAAAACACAGTTGCTAAATTTTACTGTAATCCTTCGGAAACTAACTTTTCAGATAGTTTAATTCCAGTTATAAGCTAACTAATAATTTAATAATCAATTATAGAAACTTACATGGCTTTCTCTAAACTCGAATATATCTGGCTTGATGGTTATCAGCCAACCCAATCGTTGAGAAGTAAAACAAAAGTTCTTCATGACTTCAGTGGTGAACTTGAAGATGCTCCCATATGGAACTTCGATGGAAGTTCAACCGAACAGGCAAAAGGCAGTTCTTCTGACTGCTTGTTGAAGCCTGTAGCTATTTATCCTGATCCTTCACGGAAGTCGGCATATCTGGTAATGACGGAAGTACTAAATGCGGATGGTACTCCTCATGAAAGTAATGCCCGGGCTACGATTGAAGAAGAGCACGGTGATTTCTGGTTTGGTTATGAGCAGGAATACTTCCTTTCTGATCCTGAGACAGGTCGACCCATAGGTTTTCCAAATAATGGATTTCCTCCACCTCAGGGACCATACTATTGTGGTGTCGGTGGAGATACTGCTTTTGGTCGGGAAATTATTGAAGAGCATTTAGACCTCTGCCTTGAAGTTGGTCTTAATATTGAAGGTATCAATGCTGAAGTTGCTGCCGGACAGTGGGAATTCCAGATCTTCGGCAAAAGTGCAAAGTCAACCGGAGATGAAATATGGATTGGGCGTTATCTAATCGAACGTCTCGCTGAAAAATATGGATTGGTTGTTGACTGGCATCCAAAACCACTGGGTGATACCGATTGGAATGGTTCAGGTATGCATGCCAATTTCTCCAATGAGTTTATGCGCGAAGTCGGTGGCGAAGAAAATATGAGAGCCATCTGTGAAGCTTTTGGGGATCATATCGACGAACACATCGAGGTATACGGTGCGGATAATGACAAACGTCTGACCGGTAAACACGAGACGCAATCCATAAATAAGTTTAGCTATGGAGTTTCTGACCGTGGTGCATCCATCCGAATTCCTGTTACAACGAAGGAAGACGGCTGGGTTGGTCGTCTGGAAGATCGTCGTCCGGCCTCCAATGCAGATCCCTATAAAGTAGGAGCTCGTATAATTGAGACGGTTAATAGTGTTGATCTCTAATAAAGTACAGAGTTAATTACCCTCTGATTTAAAAAACCCCGTTTCTGTAAAGAGACGGGGTTTTTCATTATATCTGCTTTTACATGAAAGGGGAATTCGTATTTTAAGACACAAATAAAATATGATTCTTTTTTATAAATAGATAAGTCGAAATTTGGATATAATGCTCACCCTTCATCCTCAAATTAAATTGAGCTGGATAAGTTAATTACTATAATGGATCAGAAAGCAGTTGTAGAAGAGATACAGAAAAAGGGAAATAACAAAGTTAAGTTCGCTGTAACGGATATAGACGGAATCCTCCGCGGGAAAACCATTTCCAAATCAAAATTTTTAAAAAGTCTGGATAAAAAAGTCGGTTTCTGTAATGTCATCTTTGGCTGGGATATGAATGATGGCATTTATGATGATCCCTCTGTAACAGGCTGGCATACGGGCTATCCCGACTCTTACGCTTCTATTGATCCATCTACCTACAGAACCATTCCCTGGGAGGAGGATACACCATTTTTTTTAGCTGATTTCAGTCGTTCAGAAGATGTAGCTGGAGTATGTCCCCGTACATTGCTAAAAAAGATTCGACAGCGCTGTATCGATATGGGATACAATCCACAGTTTTCTAATGAGTTTGAATGGTTTAACTTTCGGGAAACACCTCAAAGTTTAAAGGAGAAAGACTATAAAGATCCTATCCCTCTATCTCCGGGTATGTTCGGTTATTCCATTCTCAGATCCTCCCAAAATGCTCCATACTTTAATGACTTGTATAACCAGCTGATAGCGTTTGGGGTACCTATTGAA
>JBEPXF010000333.1:0-319 GCA_041642075.1 Fodinibius sp. | reverse complement strand
TGGGGTCTTTGAAGCCAGTATTACCTATTCTGATGTATTGGAAGCCGCCGACCGAGGGGTGCTGTTTAAATCGGCCGTTAAAGAGATCGCATATCAGCATGAGTTGATCGCTAGCTTCATGGCAAAGTGGAATAATGATCTTCCGGGATGCAGCGGACATATTCACCAAAGTCTGTGGGATGAAGATAAGGAGGAGAATGTATTTTATGATTCGTCAAGAGATAATAACATCAGTAAAATTTTGGAGCACTATTTAGCGGGTCAGCTCCATTGTCTGCCCTATATACTGCCAATGTACGCTCCAACTGTAAATAGTTAT
>JBEPXF010000332.1:0-3488 GCA_041642075.1 Fodinibius sp. | reverse complement strand
TTAACCGAACAGATAAAAGCGGATATCGAATTGAGCTCAAAGGTCCTGACCACAACAGAAATGGAATCGGTTCTTATGTACGACTTGTATATAGTGATGGAGAAAAGGGGCCGGTTCGTGAAGTGCAGAGTGGTTCTGGCTATTGGTCACAAAATAGCTTCACCCAAATTTTGGGAATCCAATCCGGTAAAGAAGTGCGCAGTATTGAAGTCAGGTGGCCGGATGGCTCCCGGGAAACTACCGCTGTAACAAGTGGTAAAAAAGAATATCAAATTTCCTATACTAATGAAATGAATAGATAAAATGGATTTGAGGGAAATAATTACACAGATAAACACAAAATCAGGCTTATTATGATACTCAAAACATACAGGTATCTATTGCTGTTATTGCTTTTTGTAGCCGGACTTGGCGTGCAGCATCTAGAAGCCGATGATGGCTACCGGCTTTGGTTGCGATATGATCAGATTTCAAATGAAGAGGTACTTCAGCAGTATAGATCATCTATTGGAGAAGTCGTTTTAAATGACAATTCAGATACATTTTCGCTGATAAAAGAAGAGATAAGCAGAGGATTAAGCGGTTTGCTGGGGAAGGATATTTCGGTTAACAGCCAGATTACCAATAATCCATCACTAATTATTGGGACCCCCTCTAACTCAAAAGTGATTTCATCACTGGATTTGACCAAGAAACTAAAATCTGTCGGAGATGAGGGCTTTTTGATTGAACAGCACCAGATAGATGGAGAAACTCATCTCATAATTGCATCAAATACAGATATTGGAGCTCTTTACGGGACTTTTCATTTTTTACGGCTGCTTAAGACCCATAAAGATCTACAGGATATTGCAATTGAAAGCGCACCTAAAATACAACACCGTGTTTTAAACCATTGGGATAACCTGGATCGTACCGTAGAGCGCGGATATGCCGGCCTCTCATTGTGGGAATGGAAAACATTGCCGAACTATGAAGATCCAAGGTATAAAGACTATGCCCGGGCAAATGCATCTATTGGAATTAACGGAACCGTGCTCAATAATGTAAATGCCAATCCAAATATGCTAACTGAGCAGTATATAAAGAAAGCGGCTAAGCTCGCTGATATTTTTCGCCCCTACGGAATTACAGTGTATTTCTCGGCTAATTTCTTTGCTCCTGGTCGTATTGGAGGACTCGAGAACTCGGATCCACTGAATCCCAAAGTACAGCAGTGGTGGAAAGATAAGGTTGATCAAATTTATGAACATATTCCGGATTTTGGGGGCTTCCTTGTTAAAGCTAATTCTGAAGGACAGCCAGGCCCCCAGGATTACGGCCGTTCTCACGCTGAGGGTGCAAACGTATTGGCCGAGGCACTGGCCCCACACGACGGTATAGTGATGTGGCGGGCCTTTGTGTATAGTCCAGAGCAAGAGGATCGCTTTCGGGAAGGTTATGATGAGTTTGTACCTCTGGATGGGGAGTTCGCTGATAATGTAATATTACAGGTTAAGAATGGTCCTATTGATTTCCAGCCGCGTGAGCCATTTCATCCGCTTTTTGGAGCACTTCCAGAAACAAATACGATGATAGAGCTGCAAATTACGCAGGAATATTTTGGATTCAGTAATCATCTGGCATATTTAGGTCCGCTGTATACCGAAGCCTTAAACGCTGATACCTATGCCAAGGGTGAAGGTTCAACGGTTGCTAAGGTTGTTGATGGAGAAGTGTTTAATTATGAGCATACAGGGATAGCAGGAGTTGCCAATACCGGAACCAATCGTAACTGGACCGGTCATCCATTTGGACAGTCTAATTGGTACCTTTTCGGTCGGTTGGCTTGGGATCATACTTTATCGGCAGATGAGATTGCTGATAATTGGATTCGAATGACGTTCTCACATGACAAAGACCTTATGGAGCCGGTCAGGGAGATTATGATGATGTCGCGCGAGGCTGGGGTACGCTATAGAAATCCGCTCGGACTGACCCACCTGTACGCCCAGGGCCATCATTACGGTCCGGCGCCTTGGACTTCAGAATTATCCCGTCCCGACTGGACCGCCGTTTATTATCACAAGGCTGATGAAGAGGGTATCGGTTTTGATCGTACTGAAACAGGATCAAATGCAATAGAACAATATCATCCGCAGGTACGAGAAAAGTATGACGAACTGGAAGATACCCCTGAAGAATACTTGCTTTGGTTTCATCATGTAAGCTGGGGTTATGAAATGTCTACCGGGCGAACACTCTGGGAAGAGCTTGTTCATCGCTATTACCAGGGAGTAGAGGATGTGCGGGAAATGCAGCGAAAATGGGCTTCGGTGGAAGGCCTGGTGGATCAAGAGCGGTACGATCATGTGAAAGCTTTACTTGAAATACAGGAAGAAGATGCTATATGGTGGAGAAATGCTTGCGTCCTTTATTTCCAAACGCATTCCGGCAAACCGATTCCCGAAGGATATGAAAAGCCGGAACACTCACTAGAGTACTATAAAGAGTTGGAAAAAACGCACCATTTTGCCCGATTCTGATACTTCTATTTATTGAGAAAATATGAACAGTGGAAAAATCGGGAGCTCCGAATTAAAAGCTCCCGGTATAGCAGCTGTTTCATTGCTAATTTAAATAAGATTAGTTTGAGATTTCTATAAAACGGTATTTGTATATTAAATAGGCGCGATTGTGAAAACGATTGAATTTGATTATTCGTGATAAAAAACTGAAACTATAACGGTGGGTAGTAGTAAGATTATTTGAGAGAGTATAGTTTAAAAGTGCAGTATGATTTTTAAGTATTAAATAATTAAAATAGGAAAGAAAATAAACGGGATGATACATAGAGAATATTCTATGACGCGGGGATACTTACTGTTACCTATATTTTTGTTTATGGTATTGTCATGCGAGGAATCGGTTACTGAGAACACCGAAGAACTTCCTGCCTTAAAAGAGGTCTACAAAGATCATTTTGTTATAGGTGGGGCATTGAATCAAAATCAAGTCGCAAATCCCAACTCCAAGGCTATGGAATTGGTAAAGCAGCAATTCAACTCTATAACACCTGAAAATCTTTTAAAGTGGCAAAATGTGCACCCTGAGCCCGACAGTTTTAACTTTCATCCTGCCGATCAGTATGTACAGTTTGGCGAAACCCATGATATGTTTATAGTGGGACATACCCTGGTTTGGCATAACCAGACGCCGGACTGGGTTTTTACGGATCAGGATGGAAAGGAACTAAATCGCAGTGATCTTCTCGAACGAATGGAGAACCATATATCTGCTGTGGCGGGAAAATACAGCGGAAAGATCAATGGCTGGGATGTAGTTAACGAGGCGTTCGAGGATGACGGCAGCTACAGGGAAACCGAATGGTATAAGATAATAGGTGAGGATTATATTGAACAGGCTTTTCAATTTGCTCGCAATGCAGATTCAAGCGCTCAGCTGTATTACAATGATTATAATCTATGGAAACCAGAGATCGGAAGAGC
>JBEPXF010000331.1:0-3534 GCA_041642075.1 Fodinibius sp. | reverse complement strand
TATTTCCCGGGAATCCCACCTTAAAGTTCAGGAACTTACCAACGGTAAAGTCATCGGGAAGTATGATTCCTTTTTAGGTTTTCGACACGGTCCCAAGGCCATTATTGATGATCAGACACTATTAGTGTACCTTCTTTCCAATAAAGAAGAAATCCATCAATATGAAAAAGATCTGATCATCCAGATTCAGGATCACGATATCGGACTAACGACTCTTGCTGTTTCTGAAAGTCCTTATGATATTATTAAATCTAATTTTACGATATCACTCAATGAAGAAGCAAAGCTGAAGGATCATCTCTGGGCTATCGCTTGTACCATTCCCGCCCAGATTATCGGCTTTTATAAATCCCTGGCTTTTGGATACAATCCGGATAATCCCTCGCCAAATGGTACTATTTCCCGCGTTGTGGAAGGCGTTACGATCTATAAAGAAGCCCCCAAGACACCAAACCTGTAATGTTTTTATTGGTTTTTGCCAATCCCTTGGTTAATTAGCTCCTGTATTACTCCAAAAGTATCGTGAATTAGTGATCACAGAATTAACAGAAAAAGTAGAAATTAAAACGATATCCTTCTCTCATGGCTGATAACAACGCATTGGACCCGGAGGTGTTGGTGATCGGGGAGCTCAATATGGATTTGATACTGGATGATGTGGAGTCCTTTCCGGAACTGGGCAAGGAAAAAATAGCATCCGACTTTAATCTTACCATGGGTAGCTCTTCGGCTATTTTTGCGGCCAACCTGGCCCGGCTAGGCACCCCCACCGCCTTTTGTGGTATGGTCGGTGAGGATGATTTTGGCCACATGATCATTGAACAATTACAAGAGTTTGGTGTTCATACGTCCAGTGTAATTACTTCCTCCCAACATAAGACCGGGCTGACCGCGATCATCCGCCACAACAACGAGCGGGCCATGGTCACCTATCCCGGAGCGATGGATCACTTTGGTCCGGCCGACTTTCCCGACACCCTTTTTAAAAAGGCGCGGCACCTGCATATTTCCTCCATCTTCATGCAGCCGGTCATTCAAGAAAATCTGTTGCCAATAGTAAATAAAGCGAAGAAGCAAGGGATGAGCATCTCACTGGATACCCAGTGGGACCCGGATGAGCAATGGGACCTGGATATGCCCGTGCTCCTTTCCAGGGTGGATTTCTTTCTGCCCAATGAGGATGAATTCCTGGCACTTTCCGGAAGCCCAACGATCGAAAAGGGCATCGATAAACTGCAACCCCACCTGGGCCAAGGCGCCGTGGTCATAAAACGAGGGACCAACGGGGCGCTCTACTTTACTGCTGATGAGGTCCAGACCATACCAGGGTATCATAATAAACAACCGGCAGATGCGGTCGGGGCGGGCGACAGCTTCAATGCGGGTCTGATTCACCGGTACCTGCGCGGAGATGCCATCCAGGACTGCATACGTTTCGGTAATATCACCGGGGCCGTTTCCACCACTGCTGCCGGCGGAACTAAAGCAATTCAAAGTATGAAACGTGTCCGTGAGATAGCAAAAAAACAATTTTCAATTACTAATATCGATGACTTTACAAGATAAATTCGCTGAATTAGACCAACAAAACAAAGCCCTTTTAGCCTCCAATTTTTATAATTTTGAAACGCTTGCGGCGGTCCTGAAAGCCGCTGCTGCCCAAGAGGTCCCGATCATCCTGCAATCCACCAAGAGTACCATTAACTACCTGGGACTGGAAGTGACGGCCCAGCTGGCGCGGGCAGCGATCCGTCAGTACGGGGTGGAAGCCTGGCTGCACCTGGACCATGCCCAGGATACCGAGCTCATCCGGCGAGCCCTCGATGCCGGCTATGACTCGGTCATGATTGATGCCAGCGAGAAGCCCTTGGAGGTCAACCGTGATATTACCCGCCAGGTCGTCGAGATGGCCGCCCCCTACGGAGCCAACGTCGAAGCTGAGCTCGGCTACATTGCCAAACTTGGCCAGTCGAAAGAAGACGTAGCCTTTACCCAGCCCGGCCAGGCCCGCTCGTTTGTTGAAGATACCGGCGTAAATGCCCTGGCCGTGGCTATCGGATCGGCCCATGGGTTTTATGATATGGAACCTGAACTGGATATTGAGCTGTTAAGCAGGATTCATGAAGCCACCCCGGCAGCCCTGGTGCTTCACGGAGGCTCGGGCATTCCGGATGCCCAAATCCAGGGGGCGATCCGCAACGGTATCCGGAAAATAAACCTGGCAACGGAAATCAAGAACGGCTTTATGAATACCCTCCGGGAGCAGCTGCCCCGAACCGAGGAAATTGACCTGCGCAAGGTGTTTCCGGCGGCTATCGATCACGTGCAGGCGCTGCTAGAAGAAAAAATTGCGATGATAAATCAAGCATAAGCTTATGACTGCTATCGATTCTTTTCCCAAAATTGACGCTCACGTGCACTACAATGCCGATCGGCCTAACCTGCTCAAGATGTCCCGGCAGTTTAACTTCTCGCTGGTAAGTATCAATACAGAAGTACCGGACTTCCCCTCCATTGACAAGCAGCGGCAGCTGGCCAAGGCTCACAGCTCGGAGTCTGATATTCCCCTCTATCACGCCACAACCGTATCATCAGAACATATTTTTTCGGACGGCTGGGCCAAATCAGCGATAGCAAAAATTAAAAACGATCTGGTGGAAGGGGCAATTGGCGTCAAGTTCTGGAAGAATATCGGGATGTCCATTCGGCGTCCTGACGGTTCTTTTTTAATGCCGGATGATCCGGAGCTCGAGCCGGTGTTTAGCTTTCTTGAAGAAGAGCAGATACCGGTATTAGGTCACCAGGGCGAACCCAAAAACTGCTGGCTGCCCGTGGATGATATGACCGTTAAAAGCGACCGGGAGTATTTTGCGGCACACCCGGAATATCATATGTACCAACACGATGAACACCCCGACTACTGGGATCATATCGAAGCCCGTGATGCCATTTTAGACCGGCACCCCAACCTCCGGTTTGTGGGGCTTCATCTGGCCAGCCTGGAATGGAACCTGGATGAGGTGGAAAAACGGCTGGACCGCTATCCCAATCTGGCAGTGGACCTGGCCGAGCGGATCACGCACCTCTACTATCATGCGGAAAAAAATCGCCCGCGGGTCATTGACTTCTTTGAGAAATATCAGGATCGCATTATTTATGGAACAGACATTATTAATGATCCCAGTCAACCGGCGGAGACCATTAATCGGGAGCTCAAGCGGCGTTGGACCGAGCACTGGGAGTTTTTAACCACGGATCATCCCATACAGTCCGACCAAGTAAGCGAATCCTTCCGGGGACTGGGGCTGCCGGAACCGATTTTCAGGAAAATATACCGGTTAAATGCTATAAAATGGTATGGTTTGTGAATAGGACAAAGAAAAGTCAATCCTCCTGTCCCCCTTACCGCCGGTATTCGGTCACGGCTCCAAGGAACTCTCCGAGGAACTCATTAGCCTTTCTTCCGCTTGCTGGTACGTTCAAAAAAAGAACAAGTTTACAACCATTCTCAAACAAAAGATAAGTCTAACAGAG
>JBEPXF010000330.1:0-3558 GCA_041642075.1 Fodinibius sp. | reverse complement strand
CTTTCCATCCGATCATGAAAAAATCCTTCGGTTGTGCCTGGATCGTAGCATCAAAACAATGAATTTATTTAAAGATGTTATTCCTGTTGATGTGGATCCGGAGACCATCAAGGAAAAACTGCAGGACAGTATAAGAGCACATCAGGAAAGCCTGCAGCTGAGCTATGACGATATTCCTCTTGAAGAAGGCAGTTCTTTTGAAACCGGACATTTCAGTACCGTCCAAAACGATCTGCCTCAGCTTTATGGGACGGGTGGATACGGACTTTCTCCCTCACTGCCCGAAGAGCGCCACGCCAAAGCAAAGCAGCTAAAAAGTTACCTATTGTTCTTTGATCAGGTTCTGGCTACCTATTTTGGTCATTTGAAGAATTTTGGACAGCTGTTATCGGCGGATATCAACAATCGGAGCTATTTTGCAAATGAAGTACAGAATATAAATGATTTTGAGGATCTGGTAAGTAATTCTGCTATCTATGCTGATGAGGTTGAGGGTATTCTTGATGAACTGGATGACTTTGATGAACGAAAAAACGCTTTTCTCGATCATCTGCTTTCCCGTTTTGCAGAGAATATGAATGAATATGCTTTTTCCATGCTGGAAGGATTCGGAGAGGAAGTAAGCAGCGCCACCTTGTGGCATAAGTCTACCCTATTAAAGGAATATCCGGAGGTCAGTGCCGAGCGATCCAGCGCCTTTAATTATTATGGTGAAGATGGTGAAGTCTGGGATACCTACAATGTAAGCGGACTACAACATCGCCTTGCTAGATTGTTGGGAATTAGGGATTACACTCGCCGCGATCTTACTACTTATGATTATGAATTTTACCAGGAAGAAGATGAGGACGATATTTCCGAGTGGCGCTGGCGTATCCGCGATACCTCCGGGGAGATCATGTTTTCGAGCAGCAAACACTACCACAGCAAGACAGAGGCGGAAGAAGAGATGTGGATTACTGTTTCGCTGGCCTGGGATAAAAATAATTACCAGCTGCTCCCCACAGAGTCGGGTGACAAGTATTATTTCAACCTGGTTAATGAACATAAAGAGGTTGTCGCCCGTCATATTCAGTATTACGCATCCCGCGAAGCTGCCGAGGCTGATATCGAAAAATTTTCGGAGTATATGTTCGATAAGATATCGGATGAGGGGATGTTTCTTTTCGAGCATATCCTGTTCCGCCCGGATCGGGATGATCCTGATGCCGATCAAAAGTTTATGGACATTTGTATGGATTCCGATTGCAGGCAATGCAAGCCGGGCGATCCTTACTCTCTGAGAATGACCATCGTACTCCCGGGATGGACTAAACGTTTTTCAAATGTGTACTTTCGCGAGTTTGCAGAAAATCTAATCCGCCGGGAAGTACCGGCCCATATTGTAACTCGCATTTGCTGGATCGGCAACGAAAAGAAAATAGAAAGCGAATCTGATGAACCCGAAGATGGCCAGATGACACAGCTTGAGGAGCTTTACAAGAAATGGCTAACCAAAAAGATGCAAAGTCCCGAAGATCAAAAAGACAATGAGTTTCTAAAGCCGCTGGTAGACTTGCTGCATGAACTGGAAACGGTCTATCCGGCAGGAACGCTGCACGATTGTAGTACCTCAGGCGACAGCAGCACCTCCATCATATTGGGACGTTCAACTATAGGAGAATTAAAAAAACAAGAAGAAAATGGCGACGAATAAATCACTATACGACCCTGTGCCCACCTATCGAAAGTTTGTCGATAACCAGGTGCTTACTGATGACCAACTCAATGCAGCACTGGATCATCTTAACTACCAGGACCAGCTTTCGCGCGTGCTTTTGAGTGGAGTGGGCATTGTCTGCGGACTTCATTTATCACTAAATACAAATGGTGAAGCCAGCGTAAAAATTACCAGTGGTGCTGCGGTGACTACCGATGGTAACCTGTTGAAGATGGGAGAAAACACATACAAGGGTTTCAAGCGTTTCAAAGATGATAACGTCAAATATTCCCATTTCTTGCAGGATGATGCTAGCATGCCTCTTTGGGAGCTGGAAATCGATACCGATCCTTCCGATGTCCATTCACTTGAAAATTTCGAAAGTGAGGCGGGATTTTCATTAGAGGAGGCAATTGCTGTTCTATATATAGAAGACTATCTGAAAGAACAGGAAGACTGTTCACCCGTGGACTGCGATACCCAGGGACGTGAGGTTGTGAATACCATTCGAGTGCTTTTGGTTTCGCCAGAGAACGCTGAAAACATAGCGCAGGGAGATTCTATTTTATCGGATTTGCTATCTTCGGAGAAAGAGCCACTGAATAATACATTTCCTCCCATGTATACTCCTCGTATAGTACTGGATTCAGACGACGCAGAAGATTTCAATACGTTCAAAGATGCCTATGACGTATCCTTCAGCAGGATTGCCAAGTACATCAAGCAGTTGGGTTCTATATCACTGTTTAAAAAGGTTTTTGAAAGTGAGGATATTAATCCTGTTTCCGATTTGGAAGATATATTGAATCGTGCGTTCAATGGACAGTATCAATACGATTTTTATAAGGATCTTGTCACTGCATACAATGAGCTGCGGGATTTACTAAAGAAATATCATGCTATCTGTTGTCCCGATCCGGATGCATTTCCAAAGCATGTGTTGCTGGGATCGCTGGTCAAATCCGATACTCCATGGCGGCACAAATTTTATCCATCACCCATTTTGAACCATCCTAACAGCCTGGATAGTTTGAAGTCCGCCTTTAGAAGGCTGTTGCTGATGATCAAAGATTTTAGCACAGAAATAAAGAAAGGAATTAAAATAACTCCTTCGCGAAACGGCCATTTTCGACTTGGAAAGCAGGCAATACCGTTTTATTACGACCTGGAGAATTCTGTAGATCCGGTTTCTTTTTTTGAAAACTGGAAAGAAGAAGATATTGAGCTTGTCCCTAATTATTACGGCTATAATTATCCCGAAAGTGATTTCGATCCTCTGGATGTGTGTCTGGACGCTCATGATTTCTATCGCATTGAAGGCCATGTCGGTCATAATGTGATGGATGTGCACGAAGAACTTCAGGACATACAAGAAGAAAAAGGTTTGGCTTTTGATATCAAGCCGGTAGCGATCGGTGAGCAGGCGAATGAAGAAACCATAGATTATGATAAATACCGGGTCTTTTTTGAAGACTTGCAGGTAGTATTGCAGGCCTGGAATGAGGAACAGGAGTGCCTGATGGAGTCCGCCAGCGAATTTTTATCCGGATTTAGCCTTGCGGAACCCGGCAAACACGTTAATTATACAGTAGAAAAGGAGGTACATAATTATGACACAAGAAGAAGGAAGGCTGCCGCTGTAAAAACCAGTTATAGGGAAGAAAAAAAATCACGAGAGAAAGCCAAAAAGAACTATGTGGTTAAAGGTATAACTGAGACCGAGGGTACTCTGGGTGCCCAAATGCATGCGGGCAATACAATAGCTACCACTTATAACAAGGGTGAAATTATATATAATACCAGCAAAGCCGTCGAGAATATGGTGGGGGACTGGAATACAGACATCAAAGAAGCAGTAG
>JBEPXF010000329.1:0-3560 GCA_041642075.1 Fodinibius sp. | reverse complement strand
TAACGCAACAAAAAGTTGGCAATCTACTAAAACAGCGGAAGTATGTAGTGTTACAAGGTCCGCCGGGTACAGGCAAAACTCGATTGGCGAATAATTTATTGGAAGAAAATTATGACAATCAGGGAATGACCATTCAATTTCATCCCAATATCACCTATGAAAATTTTATTGGCGGATTATTTCCAACCTCTACAGGAACGGAATTGGGATTGAATTTCAGTATCAGCCGTGGGTATCTGTTAGATGCCGTTGAACAAGCCTACCAAACAGAAGAGGATGTTCTGTTGGTTATAGATGAGATTAACCGGGCAGATTTGGCGAAGGTGTTGGGCGAAGCCATTTATGGGTTAGAACCTTATGAAGATCGCACCATCCAATTGCCCTATGATTTTGGAGGAGAAATAGGACAGGAGCTGACCTTCCCACCTAATCTACATATTCTTGGTACGATGAATACGGCGGATCGCAGTATTGCCATTTTGGATGTAGCTATTCGGCGTCGGTTTGCTTTCCTAAACATGTGGCCACAGGTAGAAGTTGTGGAGGAAAAAGGAAATGAGATGACTAAGGAGGCTTATCAGAAATTACTATCGATCTTTATCAATTATGCATCTGAGGATGCTTTCGACCTCATGCCGGGACACTCCTATTTCATTGCTCACGAAGATGTTGACGCCGCCGATCAAATGCAGACAAACTTGATTCCACTTTTAAAAGAATATTTGGCGCAGGGTTATGTGGCTAATTTTGCGGATGCTATTCACGCCTATATTCAGGAGATTGAACAACTTTAAGGACTAACTCTGCCATGGCTAAAAAGCAAACAGCCGATGAGTGGGCCAAGGATCTGCAGGCTAACCATTCGGATGTCTTAGAACTTCACGATAATCAGACGGCTTATCTGAGTACTGAGTTTTTGTCGAAGCATGTGGATGCTCGTTATGAAGATAAAATAACGGCAAAGTTGGGTCAGCAGTTTTTGAATCTCAACAGGGATATGCTGAATAAACTCGATCTGGTTCCCGAGATTTACTATTCAGGAGATAGTCTAAAGCTAAAACTAAAATCACACACTTGTGTCGGTGCTATTCCACTCCTTTCACCAATCACGCATAAATATGAATACAGCCTGATTATTTCGCCTCGCTTTGGGTGGCAGGGCATTGGACCAATTTTATCTACCACGGGATGGAAGATTCTGCCCAATATCCTGAATCTTCCTCAGCTAAAGATCTCTGAGCGGCGCGTCCCGCCGTGGGTATTATCGAGTGTAGTTTTGGGACGTTTGGAAGAGTTAATCAAACAGCTTGATCGTCGGTTCGAAATGGACGAGTTGCATAGAACCAAACCCAAAGGCAAAGTAGATTGGGCGGATTATGCGCAGAAACAGGTTCTAAAGGGGAAATTCCTGAACTTCAAATGTCGGTACCCAGAATTGCAGGAAAACCGTGAACTTAAATCCGTTGTCCATTTTGCATTAAAGAAGCAGCATCAGAGTTTGGCTACCCAGCGAGATGCTGGCGTTCACGTGCTACAGCTTATTGACTTATGTAATCAGCTCATCCAAAAAGTAGCTGATTGTCCACCTCGACAACCTAACAACCTTCAAATTGATTATTTGCAGTCATCTATGTTGCAGGGCGATGCCATTGAACGCGGACTTCAGGCTATAGTCTGGACTACGGAGAACAAAGGTTTGGCTGGACTGGGCGATTTAAGTGGTCTTCCTTGGAAGATGAATATGGAAGAGCTCTTTGAATCTTATGTTGAATCAATAATTGAGAAAATCGTTCAGCAAAAGGGAGGAACGTTAAAAAGTGGACGTAATCGAGAAACGGTAGTACCTATTTCATGGGACCCGCCTTTTCTTGGTTCACAAGGTTCATTAGTACCAGACCTTGTGGTAGAAAAAGAAGATGTTGTCCACATCATAGATGCCAAATACAAAGATCACTGGGAGGATTTGAATACCGAAAGCTGGTACAATATTGGTGATACCATCCGGGAGCGACACCGAAATGATTTGCTCCAAATATTAGCATACGCTTCTCTCCCAGAAGACAAAGAAATCCGCTGTTCACTAATGTATCCCTGTAAAAAGAAAACATGGGAATCACTGATAGAGCGCAATCGGCATGTGCACACTGCAGAAATTAGTCGGGGAAATCGGTATATTCAGCTTAATCTGACTGCTATTCCTTTTTCTATGGAGGACAAAGAAATTGAGATGCTACAAGAGTTATTTTGAAGTATCATAATGACGGAGCAGGAAATCCTAAATACCTTTCAATCGCTTTCGATATGGAGGAGCGGAGATCGCCGGGCGCCCCACAAGCCGCTGCTTTTGCTGCTGGCCATCGGATATCTGCAAAATGACGATCAGCGGTTATTGCCCTACACGCAGGTCGATCCCAAGCTCAAAGAATTGCTGACTGAGTTCGGCACCCCGCGCAATGCCGGCAATACTCACTACCCGTTTTGGAGATTGCGTAATGATGGCATTTGGGAAGTAGAAAGGGACGATGAACTAACGCTGAACAGCAGCGGAGGAGTACGGAAAACCGAACTAAGAGATAAAGATATCCGGTCTGGATATAAGCCGGAGGTTTACGCGTTTTTGAAAGAGCATCCATCCGTGGTAAACAAGATCTGTTCGGATTTGTTAGAAGCCCATTTCCCCGATACCATTCACGAGGATATTATCCAGGAAACAGGGATTACGCTTGAGGAGCAGGTGATCACCCGCAAGGAGCGCGATCCCAATTTCAGGCACAATGTGTTGCAGGCGTATGAGCATCGCTGTGCGGTCTGTGATTTCGACGTGCGGATGGGAGCAAAGACGCTCTGCATTGAAGCCGCCCACATCAAATGGCACAGTCACGGCGGCCCGGATGAAATCAGCAACGGCATAGCGCTGTGCACCCTCCATCACAAGCTGTTTGATCTGGGCGCTTTTACGCTCGACGAAGACCGGCAGTTCCTGGTATCCGAAAAAGTGGTGGGCACCGACGGATTCGACCTTTGGCTGGAGCGGTTCCACGGCGACACCATTAATCGTCCCGTGCGGGCGGTGTATGAGCCGGGCGTCGATTACATAGCGTGGAATCACGAGCAGGTGTTCAAGAGTCCCGGGCGGGTGCGTTGACCCTCTTTTGTTTTCTCCCTCCGGTGCAGGGAGAAAGACTCGTTGATCAGGTTAAGAAAGTCATCAAAGAAGTCCCTCTCCCTAAATAATTAGGGAGAGGACAGGTGTGGGTCAAAAAAATAGGAGTTGAGAGGTGAATCTGCTATATGTTTTAAAACCATGACAGGAGTCTCCCTCCCTAAATCGTTAGGGAGGGAACAAGGGTGGGTCAGAAATAGCCAGAAAACAGACAGATCAAAGTTCATCTAACCGCCGGACTATTTTCTCCTTAATAAGATCAATATTTTGCAGCTCTTCGTTTTGGATTCGTAGAACTTCTATCCCTAATGCTGAAATTACCTTGTCTCTGTTTCGGTCGTATTGCTGTTGATATTTATGGTATCCACCGTCGAGCTCAATTGTCAATCGTTTTTCA
>JBEPXF010000328.1:0-3566 GCA_041642075.1 Fodinibius sp. | reverse complement strand
GGGCAGGAGGGCTCCCCCTATCAAAATGAACAGTTGTCGGGTGTAGTAAAAGCACTTGATCAGAAGATCCAGGAATATGGACTGGATAGCAAGATAGAGATTCCGGAAACCGCACAGATTGATTTTTTATATGAGGGTGACCTCCCTGGCAGAAGCCATCAGACCGATCACTTTTTTGGATCAGAAAGTGAAGTCAAAGATCTACCGAATGTAGCTCAGAAAGTGGCGGCCCACAGCTATTTTACCACTTGGCCGGTCAGCGAGATGATTAATCAGCGTCGGCAGGTTAGAGAAAGCATACAGAATGCCGCCGTCCCTATTAAATATGCTATGTCGGAGTACTGCATCCTGGCAGATAATAAAGAAATTCAGGGCAATGGCCGTGATTTAGGTATAGATCCAGCTTTGTATGTGGCACGCGTTCTGCATTTTGATATGACCATCGCTAACGCCACCTCTTGGCAGTGGTGGCTGGCGGTAAGCCCTTACGATTATAAGGACGGGCTTGTTTATATTGATAAAGACATGCAGAATGGTTCCGTCTATGATTCCAAGCTACTTTGGGGGTTAGGGAACTACAGCCGCTTTATTATACCCGGGGCTGCTCGACTGGCAATGAGTCGTTCAGACAATGCCACACCGGAGGAAGCCGCGCGCCAGGTAATGGCTTCGGCTTATATCCACGAAGAGCAGGGCGCCCTTTCCGTGGTAATGGTGAACTACGGGAACACAGATCAGCCGGTGAGTGTGAGTTCTGTGGAGCCAGAAAATCACAACTTGTCAGACTTTGATTCTTATCTGACTTCAGAGAATGCTGATCTCGAGAAACGTGATCGAGTAGCCCAGGATGAGACGGTGATCGTCCCGGCACGCTCCATAATGACATTGCAGGCAAATATCACCGATTAAACAAAGGTTTTAATTCATAAAATATGTATGCTTTAAAAGCACATAGTACGGAAACCCCTTATATTTTTGACAAACCACTCACTGGTAATTAGCGAGTTACAAAGGTGGATTTGATCTGTAGTTTCTCAAATAATAGAATACGGATTATATATAGAGTGAAATAAAACTTTGCCATCAGGTTTTTTTGCAAATAACATTTGATAACTATTTCTGACAGAACCATTTATTACAGATAATTATGAAAATCCGATTAACATCTATAGGTACTGTTATACTATTTTTCACCTTTGTTGGAAATATGGTTGCGCAAACATCAGTAAATGACTGGGAAAATCCCGAGATTATAGGAAAGAATAAGATGGCTGCGCATGTCGATGTTATTCCCTTTGAAAATGAAGAGGTTGCTAGAGAAGGAGATTCTCGAAAATCGACCTATTATCAGTCGCTGAATGGAGAGTGGAATTTTAAATGGAGCAGGAATCCCGATAAACGTCCTGCTAACTTCTACAAGAATGACTTTAAAACTTCTGGCTGGAGTGAAATTACCGTCCCGGGAAGCTGGCAGATACAGGGCTTTGGTACTTTACTTTATACAAATACGAACTATCCGTTTGAAAAGAATCCACCGCACATACCTTCTGACCATAACCCGGTAGGTTCATATAAAACAACTTTTACAGTGCCTGATTCCTGGAATGGGAGGAAAGTAATTCTGCATTTTGGCGGTGTGTCATCGGCGATGTATGTCTGGGTGAATGGCAAAAAGGTTGGTTATTCGCAAGACAGTAAGCTACCTGCGGAGTTTGATGTGACTTCTTTTCTGGAAAAAGGAGAAAATACGTTATCTGTAGAGGTATATCGCTGGTCGGATGGGAGCTATCTGGAGGATCAGGATATGTGGCGCATGAGTGGAATTCAACGCGATGTCTATTTATATGCAAAGCCTAAATTTAGCATCAGTGACTACCACCTCAGCACCGAGCTGGATTCGGATTTTAAAGACGGACTTTTAGATCTCGATATAATGCTAAAAAATGAATCCGGTAGCGATCAAAAAAGCGCGATTGGTTATCAGCTCCTTGATCCCGAAGGAAATACGGTGGCTTCATCGAATAAATCAATTTCGATGGAGACAGGCGATTCGACCACGTTATCTTTTAGCGAGAGAATTAGTGAAATACAGCAGTGGTCAGCAGAAAAACCCCATCTATATACTTTGTTGCTCGAACTATCAGTCGAATCATCAGAACCAGAAATCATATCCCACCAAGTTGGATTTCGCACAGTCGAAATCAGGGATGGACAGTTACAAGTTAACGGGGAACCGGTACTTTTGAAAGGCGCTAACCGTCATGAACACGACATGGTTAAGGGACATACAATGAGCCGGGAGGATATGCTGGAGGATATCAAAAAGATGAAGAAAGCGAATCTCAATGCCGTTCGTACGGCTCACTATCCGCATGATCCCTATTGGTATGAGTTAACGGACAAATATGGACTGTATGTCGTTGATGAGGCCAATATCGAATCCCACGGGATGGGAGTCTATGATTATCCGGAATATGGATACCGTATGAGTAACAAGCTGGCAGAAGACCCCAAGTGGGAGAAAGCTCATCTGGAACGAATAAGCAGAATGGTTGAACGAGATCGCAACCATGCTTCTGTGATTATTTGGTCAATGGGAAATGAAGCAGGAGCCGGAGAAACTTTTGCCAAAGCATACGACATGATGCACGAAATCGATGGCAGTCGTCCCGTGCAGTATGAGCAGGCATGGACCGATGATTACACGGATATTGTAGCTCCCATGTATCACAGAATTCATGAGATGAAAGAGTTCGTAGAGTCCGATGATCCTCGCCCCATGATTCTCTGCGAATATTCACACTCAATGGGGAATAGTACCGGTAATCTGATTGATTATTGGAATCTTATCGAAAGTCATAAACAGCTGCAGGGAGGCTTTATTTGGGACTGGAAAGATCAGGGGATCCTTAGCGAATTACCAGATGGTTCGGAGTATTGGGCTTATGGTGGGGCTTTTGGTCCTGAGGATACGCCCTCAGATGGTCCATTCGCTTTAAACGGTATTCTTTTTACTGACGGATCTGCCACACCGGCGCTCGAAGAAGTAAAAAAAGTTTACCAGTATATAAAGTTCTTGCCAACGGATCTTAAAAATGGTGTTATAACCATCGATAACCGATATCAATTTACTAATTCCGATGATTTTACGTTTGAATGGCAGATTCTTGAAAATGGAGAAAAAATAAAAGAGGGTACTATCGACTTAGATAACCCGATAATAGCGGGTGATAAGCAGGAGGTAGCTATTCCGTTAGAAGATATAGAAGTAGATAATTCTAAGGAATATTTCTTGAATATTTATGCAAAGACAAAGCAGGAAACGGAACTGATAGATAGAGGACATACCCTTGCTCGTGAACAGTTTTTATTACCTTTTGAACATCAGAGCCCCAAATTCAGTAATAAAAATAAGGAGAACGAAGAGCTCTCACTCTTTGAATCGGAAGAAGAGATCCGCATTGAGAACGATGAGTTTACCATCATTTTTGATCATCCCCAAGGATTTTTAAAAGCCTACATTTACCAGGGTCAGCATCTCATACAGGATGGATTGAAGCCTAACT
>JBEPXF010000327.1:0-3585 GCA_041642075.1 Fodinibius sp. | reverse complement strand
CGTTATTCTCTCCATAAGGCAGCTCACTGTTATAGGTATTCGTTAGTTCGGGAGCATATATTCCAACATCAAAAAAGTTAGCAATCCTCCTTTCTGGCCCACGCATCGATTGTGCCCACCACGCATCGGTAACCTCTGGATTTTCTTCCAGTAGCTCATCATATGAAGAATACCACAAAGGCCGATTGGTAAGAGAATTATCAATGGTAGAATCTGATAGCAGCTGCAGTGTACGATACTGTCCATCAGCCCAATCTCCTACTGGAATAGGTTGGGCTTTTAGAGTATTTAACGTCAATAGGGGAACCGCTAAAAAAAGTATAAGTGCCGAGCTGATGTAACAGCACAGGGTGCATCTGTTCATGTGGAATTCAGTCAAAGGCTTCTTGATCAAGAATTATTAATGAATTCAAAGGTAACAGGATGAGCTTAAAATAGCTAAATTCAATAAACCTGTATCAATTATCTTTTCTTTTCGTATGTATTTTATAGCAGCGAAGATTCTGTTCATGGTATAGTGAAGTGCATCAAAAATATAAACACCAGGATTAATACTGTTTTCCTTACTGCCTAAATTTTTTTACTGTTAGATATATTAAAATCATCAAAAATAAAATACTGTACGATGCGGCATTTTCGATTGGCGATACTTCTCATCAGTTGTTTGCTACTCAGCATTTCCACTGTTTATGCACAAAAACAAAAGCTGGAGCCCGAAGACTATGGTCAGTGGCAACGCATAGGGGGTACGGAGCTGTCACCTGATGGGGAATGGTTTTCCTATAATATTAGCCTGGAAGATGGAGATGGCTGGCTCATCGTTAAAGAAGTTGGAGCGGACACCACTGAAGAACATAAATTCATGCACGGGATACGTCCGGACTTTTCGAACGATAATAAATGGGCGGCCTTCCTGATTGGAGTTTCTGAAGATGAACAGGACAAACTTGAAGAACAGAATAAAAGTGTGCGCTATAAGCTGGGACTGATGAATTTAGCTACTACCCAAGTAGATACCTTCAAAAATGTACAGAGCTTTCAGTTCTCCAATAACGGTCATCACCTGCTGATGCGTAAATACAAACCTGAAGAAAGCAAAACAGATGGAGCCGATGTCATCATTCGGAACCTGCGGCAAGGTACCAATCAGCTGGTAGGAAATGTATCCGAATATGAGTTCAATAAGAAGGGAGATAAGCTAGCCCTTCTACTGGATGCTACCGAGGACTTCGGAAATGGGGCGCACCTCTATGATCTGACATCCAACAGGATAAACATCCTGGATAGCGATACGACCAACTATAAAGAACTCAGCTGGAATAAGGAAGGTAAAGCCCTGGCCTTCCTTAAAGAGCGGAAAGATGAAGACTTTAAGGACCCCACCCACTTAATGTATGCATTCCGAAACCTGAATCAATCACCACAGAAACAGGTTTTTGACCAGCAGGAGTTCCAGACCTTCCCGGATAGTTTTCGCGTAGTTAATTATCAGGAACCGCGATGGTCTGATGACGGAGAAACCCTTTTTATGGGAATTAAAGAATGGGAAAAAGATCCGGAAGAAAATTCCGAGGAATCTGATGCAGATTCCACCACAGCAAAAAAGAATAGCAAAGATGATCTGGATCCTTCTAATGTAGAAGTATGGCACTGGAAAGATGCTGATATACAGCCCAGACAAAAAGTAATGGCCGATGCCGAACGACAGTCCAACTACCTTTCCGCATGGCACTTAGATGATGATAAATTTGTACAGTTGGGATCAGAAAATCGTGAACAACTACAGCTGACAGGTGACCAGAAACATGCGGTGGCCTACAACCCAAAACCTTTTGAACCGGCCTTTGAGGAAGATTGGCGTGAGGTATATGTAATTGATATAGCCACCGGCGAAGAAAAGAAAATATTAGACCGCCACGAATTTGTACGAACTTCTCCCGATGGTCAATACTTGCTTTACTTCAAGGATCAAAACTGGTGGACTTACGATATCAGCGAAGATACGCACACCAATATTACAGGTAAAATAGATAGTCGTTTTGAAAACTTTACGCAGGTCAACGGACGTGATTACCGACGCCCCTTTGGGAGTGGAGACTGGGCTAAAGATGACCAGTGGGTTTTGATTTATGATCGATACGATACCTATAAGGTATGGACAGACGGCAGCGACTATAACCGACTTACTGAGGGAGCCTCTGACCGCATCCGCTTCCGCTATGCCCCCATCGATTACGGTGAAGACCAGGATGGGATAAAGGATGATCAACCGATATTTTTCAGTATGTATGGCGACACTACCAAAAAGCGGGGCTATGCTCGCTATACAGATAAAAACCTGGAAACACTCATGTACAAAGATCAAATGTATAGCCGGTTTTCCCGGGCTGATTCTACCGATCGCTTTGTCTATCAGATGCAGTCAGCAACGGATTCTCCCGATATGTTTATTGTAGATAACAGCTTTGACGATCCCATTGCTCTCACTTTGACCAATCCACAACAGGAAGATTATTACTGGGCGGATGATGAACTTATTACTTTTACGAATGAAAAAGGGGATCAATTACAGGGACGGCTTCTCTATCCCGTTAATTACGAGCCCGGAAAAACCTATCCGATGATCACCTATATTTATGAGAAACGCTCTCAAACCATGCATAGTTACAGCATGCCCTCCCTGAAAAGTCCCTATAATTTTCGAAGGTACTCCTCGGAAGGATACTTTGTCTTTCAGCCGGATATCAACTATGAGCTCAGAGATCCGGGTGTTTCGGCGGTTGAAAGTGT
The DNA here is from genome assembly GCA_041642075.1 of Fodinibius sp. GTDB lineage: Bacteria > Bacteroidota > Rhodothermia > Balneolales > Balneolaceae > Fodinibius. The sequence goes on along the minus strand of JBEPXF010000327.1, from coordinate 795 downwards.
AGTACCAGCAGTTGAGAAAGTAATTGATACCGGCATGATTAACGAAGATCAAATCGGTTTGACGGGCCATTCCTGGGGGGCTTATCAAACAACCTTTATCATCACTCAAACCAATCTCTTTAACTCTGCCGTAGCCGGCGCTCCGCTCACAAATATGATTAGCATGTACAACTCCATATACTGGAATACCGGCATGACTGATGCCAAAATTTTTGAGACAAGTCAGGGACGATTTCCCGACCCCTGGTGGGAGGACTGGGACAATTTCGTGGATAATTCACCCATCTTTAATATGGAGGGAGTCAACACTCCATTGTTGGTGGAATTTGGAACTGACGACGGCGCAGTCGATTTTAACCAAGGTGTAGAACTATACAATACCATGCGTCGGATGCAAAATCCTTTTGTAATGCTGGTGTATGAGGGGGAAAACCATGGACTGGCACGTGAAGAAAACCAAATCGACTATGCAACTCGTGCGTTCGAATGGCACGAGCATTATCTGCTAGGCAAGGAACCCGCCGCCTGGATAACCAAAGGGCTCCCCTATCTTGAGCGGCCGACCATACAGGAAGAAAAGCAGAAAGAAAAATAAGTTAAAATACTTCAGCTAGCAGCTTTATTGCCATCGCTACTGCTAAAAAGGCAAAGGCGTATTGGAGATAGCGTCGGTTTATTTTGAGATTGAACAGGGCGCCCAAGAATCCCCCCAAAAGTCCGCCTAACGCCAGTGGGAAGGCCGCACCGAAATCTACATAACCGATATTAAATGTACTTAAAGTCTCCGTTGTACTA
>JBEPXF010000326.1:0-3587 GCA_041642075.1 Fodinibius sp. | reverse complement strand
CCCTTGTCTTCAATGAGTGAACGCAGAACCTGGCAAACGCCTATATAATCTACAATGCCTGCACAGGGTACGTGAATAGCCTTAACGCCGCTTACATAAGGTTCGATTTCTGATATTTCCGGAGGATTAATTAATGAAATATCCTCAATCCCATTAATTTGTCCGGTAGCAAAAATATTTTTGAGCCGCGGAATGTCTTTTTCGTCGGTAGCTACGATCACTTTGCCGCATATCTCATGATCCACATCATACTCCCGGCAAAAGTCAACAAGTTGATGTCGTCCTTCTACGCAGTTCTTTGCACGATAGCTGTTGGGCTCGTAATAGATGCCCGAGTGAATAACCCCAGAATTATTACCCGTCTGATGTGCAGCCACCTTGTCTTCTTTTTCTAATACAAGGATGCTTACATCCGGATAGGACAATGAAAGTTTATACGCCGTTGAGAGACCAACAATACCGGCGCCCACAATAATAAAATCGTGTTGTGTCATGGAGCAGTTATTTCTTTTATCCCGAGTAATGAGCCGCTAAGATACAAAAACGATCGTCGGTGGTAAATAAAAAAGTAAAGAAGCATAATGTCATGGCTTTTGCTGTAAATTGATTATTTTAGGTCATTAGATTAAAACAGGGCAGTTGTCTACCAATCACCGCTAATAATTTTAAAACAAGTACTTTTATATGATTAGGAATTCAATTAATGGAATAATATGTGCACTTTTCCTTGCTTTTGCAGTAGGTTGCGGAGGCTCAGAACCTGATCAGCCTGAGCAAGAAGAAAAGCTCCCGGAACCAACAACTGATGCCGGTTATGTAGAACAGGCAAAATTTGTTTCCCTGGAGGGAGATACCTTAAGCGTTGATCAATTCGAAGGAAAAGTAGTAATGATTGATTTCTGGGAAACATGGTGTAAGCCATGTCTGGCTAGTTTCCCCACAATGCAAAAGCTGACAGAGGAATATCCTGATGATTTTGTGGTACTGGCGGTAACCCCCGGCTTTACAGATACGGAAGAGGATGCTCAGGCATTTGCTGAAGAAAATGATTATACCTTCCAGTATGCCATAGACTCTAATCAGCTGCATCGTAAATTGGGAGTTCAGGGAATACCCTTTAAAGTGTATGTGGATGCGGAAGGGAATTTCATTAAGAAATCTATGGGAAGTTCGGGTCCCGACGAAGATTATAGAATATTGAAAGAGATTATTGAAGAGCATAAAGATTCTTAAATCGCAAGGGAATCTATTTATGCAGCCGTTTGTTGAGTAGCGGTAGGAAATATTGTATTTTAAAGAGCTTACATAAAACTGAAAAAAGGAATTTACTTATGGCACAGAAGGTAAAAGAAAAACTACCCTACAAGGTAAAAGACATTGGATTGGCTGAATATGGCCGAAAGGAAATACGACTGGCTGAAGCTGAGATGCCGGGACTGATAGCGCTGCGGGAAGAGTATGCTGACGAGCAGCCCTTGGAAGGAGCACGTATTGCAGGTTGCTTGCACATGACCATACAAACAGCCGTGTTAATTGAAACGCTGATAGAGCTAGGAGCCGAAGTACAGTGGTCTTCCTGTAATATATTCTCAACCCAGGATCACGCTGCAGCTGCTATTGCAGATCAGGGTATCCCGGTGTATGCGTGGAAAGGAATGAACGAGGAAGAGTTTTGGTGGGCCATCGAGCAGACATTGTTTTTTGAAGATGGCGAACCGCTTAATATGATTCTGGATGACGGCGGCGATCTTACCAAGCTGGTTCATGAAGAATATCCGGAGCTGCTTGACGGCATTAATGGAATTTCGGAAGAAACGACAACCGGGGTGAATCGTCTCTATAAGATGGCGAAGAATGGTACCCTGGGTGCGCCCGCAATAAACGTAAATGATTCGGTTACCAAGTCGAAGTTTGACAATAAATATGGTTGCCGTGAGTCTTGTGTGGATGCGGTTAAACGAGCCACCGATATTATGTTGGCCGGAAAAGTAGCAGTAGTAGCTGGCTTTGGTGATGTTGGAAAAGGTTCTGCCGCTTCCCTGAGAGGAGCCGGCGCGCGTGTTATTGTTACTGAAATCGATCCAATTTGTGCGCTTCAGGCTGCAATGGAAGGATATGAAGTGATGAAAATGGACGATGCGGTTAAAGAAGCCGATATCGTGGTTACGGCTACCGGTAATAAGGATATTATTACGGAGCGCCATTTTAAGAACATGAAAGACAAGACCATTGTTGGTAATATTGGTCACTTCGATAATGAGATTGATGTTGCGTGGTTGAAGGAGAACTCCGAGCGCGATAATATTAAGCCTCAGGTTGACCTGTTTAAACTTAATGACAATGGAAAAGAGATTATCCTCCTTTCCGAAGGCCGCCTGATGAACCTTGGTAACGCAACGGGACATCCTTCCTTTGTGATGTCAAACAGCTTTACAAATCAGACCTTGGCCCAGATTGCACTCTGGAATCGTCCGGAAGATTTTAATTTGGAGGTAAGTGTGTTACCTAAAGATCTGGATGAGAAAGTAGCGCGCCTGCACCTCAAAAAGATTGGTGTTGAACTGGAAGAACTTACCGAGGATCAGGCGGAATATATTGACGTCCCTAAAGAGGGGCCGTACAAGCCTGACCATTATCGTTATTAATTTCCGGTTGTAGTTTGTAATTTTGGCCTCATTCATTTTACGGTGGATGAGGCCATTTTTTATGTGGCCTTCCTTTGTTCCTTCCCTGAAACCGGGATAGATACTTTGTTAGTTATCTGTATTTTCTCCTGCTTGTTGTGGGTAGAGTTCGAAAAAAGGTTGGTCTTAAAGATCTGTATTACCAGAAGTAAATTTTCAATAATTTAATGCGCAGAAAATATGTCTGATAATAAAAAGGAAATAAGTATTACGGTAGAGCTCGATGAAAATAACATTCCTGAAAAAATTGATTGGAATGCTACGGATAAAGAGGGAGAGGGTATTGCTAACTGCAAAGCCATGCTGTTGTCAATGTGGGATCCTGAACAGAAGGATACTTTGCGATTAGACCTCTGGACTAAGGAAATGACGAAGGAAGAGATGAAGATCTTTTTTCATCAGACATTGGTAACGATGGCGGATACGCTGGAGAATTCGACAGAAGAAGAGGGCATGGCGGAAGATATGCGGGATTTTACTTCTTATTTTGCCGACAAGATGGAAATCGTAGAGTGACCAGCAGAAAGCTTTAAGTATTCAGTAGAAAGGTGAAAGTGTTAATTTAGATAAGTAGAAAGGTTAAAAGTTGAACGTTACAAGTTGGGGTTTAACCTTTAACTTTCCAACCTTCAACATTTAAACCTCGACCTGCTAACTGTACAAAATAGAGCCGAACGTTACCGCACTTTCTCTTTCCCGTTCATCCCAGAGATCATAGTTCAGTACTTCGCCTTTGAGGTGGGGCATAATATTCAGAAAGGTATAGAGGGGAGGGAAGCCGCAAATTCGGTAAGGGTCAGTTTCCTCCTTCATTAACTTGAGGAGCAAATCATCTCTGTTTTGTGAGCCATACTCTAAGAACTGCTGATCAAAGTGTTCTACCTCGTTGAAAAGGTTAGATGC
>JBEPXF010000325.1:0-3600 GCA_041642075.1 Fodinibius sp. | reverse complement strand
ATCGACTGGAGCGTGGGGCGGGTCCTGGAAGCTCTTGAGTCTGAGGGACTCTCCGAGAATACGATTGTGTTCTTTGCTTCCGACAACGGTCCGTGGAACAACCTGCCGGACCGGATGTTGCAGGAAGGCAACAAACATTGGCATACCGGTTCGCCCGGGTTGCTGCGCGGGTCCAAGGCCACCAGCTACGAAGGCGGCGCGCGGGTGCCTGCAATAATACGCTGGCCGGGGCAGATTGCCGCCGGACAGGTAACCGACGAGCTGGCGGGAATGCCGGATATCTATCGTACGCTGATGGAGGCGGGCGGAGCGGAGCTGCCCGACCACACATTGGATGGCTACGATCTGATGCCGTTTTTAAAGGGAGAGCAGGAAGCCTCACCCCGCAAGGAGTATCCCTATTTTCTGCGGGGACAGCTGCAGGCCTACCGGGAGGGGCCGTGGAAATTGCGCATCATGGAGCCGCAGCCCCAGCTGTTCAACCTGCAAAGCGACCCGGGCGAGCGGTGGAACCGGGCGGAAGACCATCCCGAGCTTGTGAAGCGGTTGCAGGGCAAAATTGAACAGCTTGCAAAGGAAGTGGGGGCGGAGCTGCCGGAGCCGGAGGTTAATGAGCAATAGGATTTGGTTTGTGGGACGGATAGGATAAAAATATAGCTAAACCAGATTCAGAAACCGGTATTATTGGGGAGTGGGTTAACATGTCAATCGTTCAGGGAATAACTATGGCTATGCAATATTGGGTAAACATTGCTGCCAGGTTTATCCAGGCAATGTTATGAAAAAGAGTAATTATGCAGAAGATGCCAAATTGTGGAAACGACTACTCGGCGATGATCGTATGGCATTATCCGAACTCTTCCAAAAATACTATAGGCCCTTGCTGAACTATGGATTAAAACTTATTCCGCAGGAGGAGTTGGTGAAGGATAGCATACAGGAATCATGGCTCAATTGGGACGAAACGGTTATAACATAGACAACATGTCTCAGGACAATTGGTACTATGACCGGGTTCTTGGTAAAAATGCCTATTACAGGGAAGAACTGACCTATGGAGCAAATACCCATAGAATAAGGTCCTATCATGTATATTGCCCGTCCCGCAAGACGAAATTGATGCAAATGTGCAGGGAGATATCAATCAAAATGAAGGATATGCCGGGTCCGAAGACAATGTTCCTCCCCTCGACCTGAGTGATCTGGAATGACAGAAAGGCTTTATCCGATTAATGAGTTATACTACAATGCCCAACCAAATTTTCTGTTGAATAATCCAAGTTAGTAAAACAGATGACAAATATTAGGAAACTCTTATTCTTAATCGGTTTATGCATGCTGGCCTTATTACAGATTCAGTGTAAGAAGGCATCGGATTCAGCGAAAGAAAATTCGCAGGATAAGGAAAATTTTCATCTCTTCATTTTAGCGGGACAATCGAATATGGCCGGCCGGGGTGAAGTACAATCCGGGGATCGGGAACCTCCTGAGCGGGTCTTCAAGCTAAGCCGGGAGGGTGAATGGGTACCCGCCGTGGATCCTGTACATTATGACAAGCCCATAGCCGGAGTGGGCCCCGGACGCAGTTTCGGCATGGCCCTGGCTGAGGTAGATACGACGATCAAAATAGGTTTGATTCCTTGTGCCGTCGGCGGATCTTCCATTACGAGCTGGAAACCCGGTGGATTTCATGACCAAACGAAAAGCCATCCCTATGACGATTGCATGGAGCGTAGCCGGAGGGCGAGGGAAGATGGGGTGCTGAAAGCCATTCTCTGGCACCAGGGAGCATCAGACAGCAATTCTAGGTTGGCTCCGGCCTACAAGGATCGTTTGTATGGTTTTGTTGGCCGCTTCAGAAATGATCTGAATGCGCCGGACCTGCCATTTATTGCCGGGGAGCTGGCACAATTTGAGAAACAGCCCTGGGATAAGTGGCGTAAAATGGTGAATCAGGCAAATGCCTCCCTGGCCGATAGCCTACCGAATACCGCTTTCGTGTCTTCCCAGGAGTTGACAGACAAGGGGGATCTGGCCCATTTTGATGCGCGATCATCCCGTGAACTGGGAAAGCGATATGCAAAAGCATATCTCAAGATTAAGGATTAATAATGAGGCCTTCAGCGGTTGGTTCTCAAATAGGGAAGTGGAGACTGGTCAAAGATGAGTTTATAGACAATGACCACCAGCCGCGGCAGGGGTGGCTAACCCTCCTGTGGGCGATGACTGGGTAGGTACTCCTCGAAGGGTCATGCTACGGGACGATAGAGGCCAATATGTTCTTTTAATCCTGGGGGCATATTGGGCTTCACCCTGGGTATCTTGGTGGAGTCAGTAAACCTGTTCCGGAAAATCCTGCCAATGCGCCCGCGTGGGTATAAGAAGGAGAAGCAATCCTAATTGTATTTGACATTTGAATGCAGGCCATTATTTTACCTATGCACAATACAAGACCGCCATGTTGGAAAAAAAGTCAATACCTTTAGGATGCTTATCCGAGAAAATAATAGAAAGGAGTACTCAAGTAGGATATTTTTTGCATGGGGGATGATAGTTGGATTCTTTATGGGTCAAGGGACGTGAGTCGTTGAAAACTTACCGGATTTAAGGAGAAATAATAGTTTATATCATGATCTATATTCCGGCGCGATTGTTCTCTTCAGGATCAATTATCAGAAGCATAGAATTTCACTTCAACGAACATAGGATATAGTAAAATGATCAAATATATAAAAAGACTATCCCTTGTCTTCGTTTTTATTGTTATTGCTCCCCTGCTGTTTGCGCAGCACCATAATGCTCCGAAAAAGGCCAGTCACTACCAGGCTGATGTCATTGTCTACGGGGGGACCTCAGCGGCGGTGACGGCGGCGGTGCAGGCGACCCGGATGGGCAAGTCGGTGATTATGGTGTCCCCGGACACCCACCTGGGCGGGCTGACCGCCGGGGGACTGGGGTTTACCGATACGGGCAACAAAGAAGTGATTGGGGGACTCTCCCGCGAATTTTACCAGCGGGTGTATGACTACTATCAGCAAGAGGAGACCTGGCGCTGGCAGGATCGTTCCGAGTACGGTAATAAGGGGCAGGGGACCACGGCTATGGATAAGGAGCATGGGACCATGTGGATATTTGAGCCGCATATAGCTGAAGCTGTGTTCGAGGATTTTATTGACGAGGAAGGGATCACCGTGCTTCGCGATGAGTGGCTGGACCGCAAAGGCGGCGTGGTCAAAGAGCAGGGCAGGATCCGCTCGATCGAGACCCTCAGCGGGAAGATCTTCCGGGGACAAATGTTCATTGATGCTACGTACGAAGGGGACCTGATGGCCGCCGCCGAGGTTGACTATCATGTGGGTCGGGAAGCGAACAGCGTCTACGATGAGGAATGGAATGGGGTACAAACAGGTGTGCATCATCATAATCACTTTTTCCCGCCCGGGGGGCCGCATGTGGATCCCTACTTCAGTCCCGGAGATCCCTCCAGCGGTATTATCGGGGGCGTGTCAGCGAATCCGACCGGCCAGAAAGGGACCGGGGATCACCGGATCCAGGCCTACTGTTTCCGAATGTGCCTGAGCAGCCATCCAGACAACCGGG
>JBEPXF010000324.1:0-3605 GCA_041642075.1 Fodinibius sp. | reverse complement strand
TGCAGCGCTATGCCCGGGAAATAATAAAAGAATTTGACAAGAAAGAGTGGGGGTATCGTTATGCAGACCCACCCCAAAAGCTAAGCTCTGATAAGCTGCGCCAACTGTGGATGCAGGGGGGGATGCCTTTTCAAATTTCTAGTGATGAATTGCTCTGGTCGCCTACGAATATCGGACCGGCTTTCTGCCGCAAACAGGTGTTAACCCTGCACGATATTTCTGATCAGCTGCATGCCGAGTGGTTTGATGCCCAATATACAGGCTGGCGATCTGTAATATTGCCGCCTCTGCTCAAGCGTGTAAAGGGAATCATCACCGTATCCGAATATTCCAGACAGACCATTATTGAGCAATTTCCCTATACCCGGGATAAAATTGAGGTCATCTATAACGGGGTGCGAACCGATCACTTTTATCTCCGTCCACAGGAAGAGATCGATGTGATGAAAGAGAAGTATAATCTGCAGAAACCCTATGTTGTAACGGTAGGTTCGCTCGATCCGCGGAAAAATATCAATGGTCTTATTGCAGCGTGGAACCAACTCCCGGAAAGAATTCGCAATGAAATGGAGCTGGTTATAGCGGGAGGAGAAGCCTCAAAGTTCGTTTTCCAAATGGAAGAAGAGGTGGACGAGTCGGTGGGCTTTTTGGGCTATGTGCCCTATGAAGAACTCCCTGCCCTCTATTCGGGATCAACTGTTTTTGCATTTCCCTCGCACTTTGAGGGGTTTGGTCTGCCGGTACTGGAAGCGATGGCCTGCCGCACGCCGGTGGTTACGTCGAATACAACCTCCCTGAAAGAACTGGCCGAAGGTTATGCGCTGACTGTGGACCCAAGAGAACCGTCGGAGATCGCCTCGGCAATGCTTACGCTTTTAGATTCCAAAGAAGAGCGAAAACAGCTGACTGAAAAGGCCTATCATTATGCACAGGATTTCCAGTGGAGCCGAACAGCAGAAAAAACCCGCCAATATTTAATACAGAAAGGACTGGAATAGTAAGTAATCACACTGAAATTGTGTCCCATACATTTTTAAACGACTCCTATGGAATGTAAAATTTGTGGAAATACGGAAAACAATACGACCTATGAAACCCGGGAAATGATGATGGGACTAAGAGAAGTTTTTACCTATTTCCAGTGTGATGACTGTAAATGCCTGCAAATTGCAGAGATACCGGACAATTTATCAAAATATTATTCAGGTGAGTACTATTCGTTTCAAGATGCAAAAAAAGAAAACTTTATTACGAAATTCGTAAAGCGAAAGAGAGATCAATACGCAGTTTTTGACCGATCACTCATAGGTAAGCTTTTATATTCGAAATATCCCAAGAATGATTTACGGGCCTTATCCCATCTTCCGCTAAAGAAAGATACCTCTATATTGGATGTAGGTTGTGGTACTGGAGAGCTCTTGCGGTCTCTGATTCAGTTGGGATTTGAAAATCTAACAGGTATCGATCCCTATAATAAAGAAGAGGTCATTGAAATTGGGGAGGAGACGAGGATATTCAAGAAAAGTATTTTTGAAATAGAGGGACAGTGGGATCTAATTATGATGCACCATGTATTCGAGCATGTTTCAGATCCTCTGGAGGTATTACAAAGAGTTTCTCAGTTGCTTTCGGAGGGAGGACATTGCCTTATTCGTATCCCGGTTACCGAATCAGTTGCTTGGGGGAAATTTCAGGAGAACTGGGTTCAACTAGATCCACCCCGCCATATATTTGTCCATTCACCCAAAAGTATTCAATATCTCGTAAGCGAAACGGACTTTAAACTCAAAGAAGTAAATTACGATTCAACTGCTTTCCAGTTTTGGGGAAGTATTCAGTATGAGAATGACATACCATTGCGCCACGAAAGTTCTTATGCAGTTAATCCGGAGAAGTCAATGTTTACAGCAGAAGATATCCGCTCTTTTACCCAAAAAGCCAGAGAATTAAATAGAGAGCAAAAAGGAGACCAGGCTGTTTTTATCTTGCAGAAAGAAAGTAGGGTATTATAATATCTGTATATTTATTAAGTTGTATTGTACACTTAGTTAAGTTGCATAAAGCTATCCCATTCCGCTTTTCCTATTAATACTTGAGGAGAGACCATCATGAAAGCCGTATCCTATACTTTTTTCTTCGTATTAACACTACTGCTAATTTCCTGCGACAATAGTGGACCTGATACTACCCTTTATGACGTTTCCGTATCGGTCTCTCCGGAAGGGGCAGGAACCATTTCCCCGGCAGCGGACAGTTCCTATGAAGCCAAAAGTATGGTAGTCTTACTGGCAAAAGCCAGCGAGGATTATCATTTTATCGGCTGGTCCGGGGATTTGGAGCGTACCGTCAATCCGCTGCCAGTCACCGTTGACCAAGACTATGCCCTTAAAGCTAACTTTATCAGGAGCGAAGAACTATTTTCCCTCCATGAAAACGGGGTGACCATCTAATGCCCGTATGCAAAACCGGGCCAGAAAGGGGTGGTAGATGGAACGGAATATGAGGCGGTTGACCGAACGCTTTTGGATCATAAAATAAATAATGGGGAGGATCTGTCTACCATATGCACTTCCTCCATAACCGATATGAGTTATGCGTTTTCCGGAGCTTCAAACTTTAATGGCGACATAGGTAGCTGGGACGTCAGCAATGTAACGGATATGGAAAGGATGTTTAATGGAGCAGAGAATTTTAACAGCAATTTGAATAACTGGGATGTGGGGAATGTAACTGATATGCACCAGATGTTTGTAGGGGCCTCAAACTTTGACGGCGATATCAGTAGCTGGGATGTCAGTAAGGTAACCAGAATGAATGGTCTGTTTTTTGGTGCCTCAAGCTTTAATGGCAATATCGGCAGCTGGGATGTCAGAAGCGCAACTAATATGGATCAAATGTTTCAGGAAGCATCGAGTTTTAATGGCGATATCAGCAGCTGGGATGTGAGCAGTGTAACTATAATGCGAAGAATGTTTCGGGTAGCAACAAGCTTTGATAGAGATCTAAACAGCTGGGATGTAAGTAATGTCAAGGATATGCGAAGTATGTTTTGGAGGGCCAGAAGCTTTACTGGTGATATTAGCAACTGGGACGTGAGCAATGTAACCACAATGGGAAGAATGTTTGCCGGGGCGGAAAGCTTCAATGGAGATATCAACAGTTGGGACGTAAGCAATGTAACGGATATGTATAGTATGTTTGGGATTGCAGGGTTTATAGGGGTAGAAGCTCCCGAAGATATCGGGGCTACAAGCTTTAACAGGGATTTAAGTAACTGGGATGTGAGCAATGTAACGACTATGCAACGAATGTTTTATGGGGCCACATCTTTTAATGGCGACATCAGCAGTTGGGATGTCAGCAATGTAACTCACATGAGAGATATGTTTTTGGGGGCTACCAGCTTTAATGGGGATATCAGCGGATGGGATGTAAGTAAGGTGACAAGCATGTTTGGTATGTTCAGTGGAGCCATAAGCTTTAATCGTGATATCAGCAGTTGGGACGTGAGCAGTGTTACAGATATGAGTTATATGTTTGAGGGAGCCGAAAACTTCAACCAGGATTTAAACAGTTGGGACGTCAGCAATGTAACTTATATGGGC
>JBEPXF010000323.1:2664-3611 GCA_041642075.1 Fodinibius sp. | reverse complement strand
GGAATGTCTCGCAAGGATTTTGTGAGAAATGCTTCCCTGGCAGCAGGTGGCGTATTCTTAAGCACCTTCCCGGCAATGGGCGGGCAGCGAAATAAAAGCAGCGAAATGTTAAAGATTGCCGTCATTGGCTGTGGCGGACGAGGAACCGGAGCTGCAAATCAGGCGTTAAGCGCGGATAGTGGTAACCAGTTGGTTGCTATGGCCGATGCATTCAGGGATCGTCTTGATGATTGCTACGAGACCCTGTCAAAACGATATGGAGATACGGAGCAGCTTAATGTTCCTGAAGATCATAAATTTACTGGTTTTGACGGCTATAAAAAAGCTATTCAGCTGGCCGATGTTGTTATCCTGGCAACACCACCTGGTTTTCGACCAGTTCACTTTGAGGAAGCGGTTAAAGCTGACAAGCATGTATTTATGGAAAAACCACTTGCTACAGATGTTCCCGGCATTCATAAGGTGCTGGAAGCCGGAAAGCTGGCCAAGCAGAAGAACCTTAATGTCGTAGTTGGACTGCAGCGCCACTATCAAAACAGCTACCGGGAAGTTGCCAAGCGCGTTCATGGCGGAGAGATTGGCAGCATTGTCGGTGGACAAGTCTACTGGAATAGTGACGGTGTTTGGGTTCGTCCACGCGAAGAGGGACAGACAGAGATGGAATATCAGATGCGTAATTGGTACTATTTTAACTGGCTCTGTGGAGATCACATACTGGAACAGCATATCCACAACATTGATGTTGCCAACTGGATGATCGGTGAATATCCGGAATCAGCTCAGGGCATGGGTGGTCGCGAAGTGCGTACCGGTAAAGATCACGGGCAGATATTTGATCATCATTTTGTTGAGTTTACCTATCCAAGCGGTGCCGTTATTGCCAGTCAATGCCGTCACCAGGAGGGTACGATGAACCGAGTTGCTGAATTCTTCCAGACTACTGAGGG
>JBEPXF010000323.1:0-2654 GCA_041642075.1 Fodinibius sp. | reverse complement strand
AATGGCATTATCACAAATTGGGATGGAAGTACATTATACGATCACGATGCCGATGGAGATACCAATCCCTACCAGCAGGAGCATAACGAGCTCTTTGCAGCTATCCGTAATGGTGAGGTTATCAATGATACTGAAAACGGTGCTAAAAGCACGCTTACGGCAATTATGGGCCGTATGGCAACCTATTCCGGAGATGTAATTAGCTGGGAAGATGCCATGAATGGTACTAAGAAACTTGTGCCGGATGAATTTTCCTGGGATGCTGAGCCTCCCGTTACCCCAGACGAGAATGGAAATTATCCCGTACCCGTTCCCGGAGTAACAGATGTATTAACCTAATAGGAAGCCTTTCGAAACGTATGTTTCTGCCCGTATATCCAAAGCGGGCAGAAACATTTACAATATCCTTTTAAATTTAGAATATTAGTAAATCAATAAATTATGGACAGGAAGAATTTCTTGAAGAACGGTCTCTTAGCGGGGTCCCTCATGGCAACAGGCGCAGGGGCGAGTTCTATGGCAGAGGCCGGAAAGCGTAAAAATAAATCAAAAAGCAAAAATAGCTTTAACCTTAAATATGCACCACACTTTGGCATGTTCCGTCATCATGCTGGCGACGATCTGCTTGATCAGTTAACCTTTATGGCTGAAAGAGGATTCACCGCACTGGAAGATAACGGCCTTATGGGACGTACTCCTGAAATGCAGAAGAAGATAGGTGAACGACTGGCCAAACTGGATATGCAAATGGGCGTTTTTGTCATCGATAAAGGCGGCAATGGCGCCAACACCTTTGCCGCAGGTAAAGAAGAGCATACCGAAATCTTTGTCAATGCCTGCAAAGAGGCGGTAGAAGTGGCCAAGCGGGTCAATGCAAAGTGGATGACCGTGGTACCCGGTAATTTTGAGCGGAACCTTCCCATGGATATTCAGACTGGTAATGTCATTGAAACGCTGCGGCGGGGAGCGGAAATACTTGAACCGCACGGACTGGTAATGGTCCTTGAACCGCTGAGTGATACGCCCGATTTGTATCTGCGTACCTCAGCCCAGACGCATATGATATGCAAGGCCGTAAACAGCCCTTCTTGTAAGATTCTGTATGATATCTATCACATGCAGAAAAATGAAGGACATCTTATTAGAAATATTGACTTGTGCTGGGATGAAATTGCTTACTTTCAGCAGGGCGATAATCCCGGGCGAAATGAACCCGGGACCGGAGAAATTAACTTTAAAAATGTCTTTAGGCATATTCATGATAAAGGCTTTGACGGTATTGTAGGAATGGAACACGGTAATTCAATGGATGGCAAGGAGGGAGAACAGGCGGTGATCGATGCCTATATAGAGGCAGATTCTTTTTAAAGGATTCAAGCCTCCATAACCGGGAAACAAATCTATGTTAAATACGTCCTGACTTATTCATCAGAATCAAGAATCAATCGGTTGAAATTGGCCGATTGATTTATCTTGATTCCTTCTTTTATTTGATGTTGGTATTCAATACGGCCTTCCACCTCACACTTTTTACCGATAAAAGTTAAGCCTTTATTAGCACCCATTACGCTGAGGGCAGAGGCATAACTGTCCGCTGTAATACCATTGGGGGCAATAACCGTAGCCATGCTTTGCGTTGTCAACCCCATACCGCTTTTGGGATCTATAATATGTGAGTATCGCTCACCATTAATATATACATACTGAAATAGATCTCCGGAGGTGGCAATAGCTCTGTTGGATAATTGAAGCGTTATATTATCGGAAGTCCCTTCATTAGTGTGGACTGGTATGCGGATGATCCATCCCTCTTTATTCGGCGGTGGATCGCCGATTCGGATATCACCGCCGGCATCAATAAGTGCTGAGTGAATATTTTGCTTTCGTAAAATGCGAAGGACTTCATCCGTTGTATATCCCTTAGCGATGCCTCCCAGATCCAACTGCATATTATCTTTTTTCAAGGCGATTGAGGTGGAGGAGGAATCCACGGCTACATGCTGATATCCGATGCGGGTACTGAGATCTTTCAAGACCTGTTGATCGGGTAATTCCGGTTCTTCCATCTGGCGTATTTCTCTCCAAAGCCTAACGAATGGACCAATTGTAATATCAAAGGCTCCATTCGTTTCTTTTGCAACCTCTTGCGATTTACTCACTACGCTAAAAATGGTAGAGTCAACAGGAATAAAATTATCTTCACCGGAACGAGCAGATAGTTTATTTAAATTACTATTGGGATCATAATCGCTTAAAATGGTATTTAACTCTTCAACTCTACTAAAAGCCAGATCTGCGGCTGCCTGTGCGGTTGAATCATCAGGTGCATAAAAAATAAGGGTGAAGAGTGTCCCCATATGTTGCTCCTCAAAAGTGTAACGACTTAATTGTTGGGCAAATGATAAATTTTCAAAAGCCGTTGTGCCCCATATTATTATGACTAATAAAAAAATGTTTTTTTTAAATTGCATTCACTTAAATTCTGAGAGAATTGAAATTCTATCAAGGAACTAGTTCAAGAAACTTATTATAGCACGTTTTATTGTTGGCCGTTGTGTCTTCCCCGTCGCTCTTGGAAAAACTGTTTTAAGAGCCATTCACAGTCTTTTTCCATAAATCCATGCAGTACCTTAGGCTGGTGATTTAATTTATCA
>JBEPXF010000322.1:0-3623 GCA_041642075.1 Fodinibius sp. | reverse complement strand
ACCAATTACATCTCCCATATATTCCTCAGGAGTAATTACTTCTACATCCATAATGGGTTCTAAAATAGTGGGGTTGGCCTTTCTGGCTGAATTACGGAATGCAAGCTTAGCACAAAGCTCAAAGCTGAATGCATCCGAATCAACATCATGATAAGAACCATCATAAAGACGAACTCCGATGTTTTGCACCGGATAATCGGCTTGAATTCCGCCGCTCATAGCTTGCTTGAACCCCTTCTCAACAGAAGGAATAAACTCACGAGGAATATTACCGCCGACAATCTCATCAACAAATTTAAATCCTTCGCTTACTGAAACATTATTATCTTCTTCATCATACTCGTCGAAGTGATCGAGAGGAGCAATCTCAAATTCCATATCTGCAAACTTACCACGACCACCAGACTGTTTTTTATACGTTTCGCGGTGCTCAACATTTGTGGTAATTGTTTCTCTGTAAGATACTTGTGGTGCTCCAACATTAGCTTCAACCTTAAACTCCCGCTTCAATCGGTCAACAATAATTTCTAGGTGAAGCTCGCCCATTCCGGCAATTGTTGTCTGACCTGTTTCTTCATCGGTCTCAACCTGGAAGGTGGGATCTTCTTCAGCAAGTTTAATAAGTCCCGTTGTGAGCTTTTCCGCATCAGCTTTCGATTTTGGCTCAACAGCCAACTTTATAACAGGCTCTGGGAAGGTAATTTCTTCAAGCAAAATAGGTTCATCCACATCACAAAAAGAATCACCGGTGCGTACTTCCTTCACTCCAACAGCTGCAGCGATATCTCCAGCACGAACAATATCGAGATCTTTCTTTTCATTGGCGTGCATTTCAAGGATACGTCCAATGCGTTCTTTTTTACCCGTAGTGGCATTATAGATATAAGATCCTTTTTCAAGAGTACCAGAATACACCCGGAAAAATGTCAACTTCCCTACATAAGGATCAGACATAATCTTAAAGGCCAAGGCAGAAAATGGCTCCTGCACACTGGGTTTACGGAGAAGTTTCTCATCATGATTCTCCGGGTTCTTACCTTCGATCGGAGGAATATCATATGGACTCGGCATATACTTAATAACCTTATCCAAAAGTGTCTGAACGCCCTTATTCTTAAGAGCTGAGCCACACATAACCGTTGTAATATCACGGTTTAGAGTAGCCTGGCGAAGAGCATCTTCAATCTCTTCTTCACTAATTTCTTCATCCATCAGATACTTTTCCATCAGCTCATCATTATGATCGGCAATAGCCTCAATCATAATCTTACGATACTTAGCGGCGTCCTCTTTAAGATCATCAGGAATTTCAATCTCCTCATACTCCATTCCCAGAGATTCTTCATCCCAAATAATACCCTTCATCTTTATAAGATCAACGACACCGCGAAAAGTATCCTCTACACCGATCGGTATCTGAATAGGAATTGGATTAGCCTTAAGCTTATCCCGCATTTCTTCAATAACATTAAAGAAATCCGCCCCAACACGGTCCATCTTATTGACAAACGCCATACGAGGGACATCATACTTATTAGCCTGCCGCCAAACCGTTTCGGACTGAGGCTGTACAGCGCCTACTGAATCAAAAACACCAATCACACCATCGAGGACACGTAATGAACGCTCAACCTCAACCGTAAAATCAACGTGCCCGGGCGTATCAATAATATTAATACGATGATCTTTCCATATACAATGAGTAGCAGCAGAAGTAATAGTAATACCCCGCTCCTTTTCCTGATCCATCCAATCCATCTGGGATGCACCATCATGAGTCTCACCTATTCGGTGAGTAATACCAGTATAATACAGGATACGCTCAGTAATAGTGGTTTTTCCTGCATCTACGTGAGCAGCAATACCAATATTACGCGTCCGCTTTATACGGTCTACTATTTTTGGGTCTGTTTGTGTTTTTGTCTCAGCCATTACTATAATTTATATCTCTAAATCTTTTAGAATCTAAAATGGGCAAATGCTTTATTAGCTTCTGCCATTCGGTGGACTTCGTCTTTTTTGCGTACTGCCCCACCTTCATTGTTAGCAGCATCCAACAACTCTCGAGATAATCGACGAGCCATTGACTTATCATTCCTATTGGATGATGCGCTTATAATCCAACGCATCCCAAGTGCTGTTCCACGATCCGGACGTACCTCAACAGGTACCTGATAAGTAGAACCACCAACGCGCCGGGATCGAACCTCAACAACAGGCGATACATTACTTAAGGCATTCTTAAATACTTCCATACCGTCTTCGCCCGTCTTCTCTTCAATAATTTCAAAAGCCTGATAGAGTATCTTACGAGCTACATTCTTCTTACCATCTCTCATCAGATTATTCACGAAACGCGTTACAAGCTTATCACCAAATAACGGATCTGGCTGTACATCGCGCTTATCTGCTGTCTTTCTTCTCATATTCCTATCGGTTTATTTCCTACCAACAATCTTATTAATTAGGCTTTTTGGTTCCATAAAGACTTCGACCCTGTTTGCGGTCTTCAACGCCGGCAGTATCGAGCGTACCTCGTACAATATGGTAGCGCACCCCCGGCAAGTCTTTTACACGACCACCGCGAACGAGCACAATACTGTGCTCCTGCAAGTTATGCCCCTCTCCGGGGATATAGGCCGTTACTTCATAACCATTAGTTAAACGAACACGCGCAACCTTACGCAAAGCCGAGTTAGGCTTTTTAGGCGTAGTAGTATAAACACGTACACAAACCCCGCGCTTTTGCGGGCAGTTTTCCAAAGCAGGAGCCGTTGTCTTTGACTGCTTGCTTTTTCTACCTTTACGAATAAGTTGTTGTATTGTAGGCACGATTTTAAAACGCTTAATTGATTTTTCGGTCGAACAAGAGTTGCCAATGATAAGGAATTTATACCTAATTATGCAAGAAATAATTTATCTTTTCTTCTTCTTTTTCAGGTTTGTAGCTAATTCCTTATATAGCCTGCCAACATCAGGTTTATATACGACAAATAAGTAGTATATTAATATATATCAGTATATCTATTTTGAATTTATCTGATCTTTCAAAGCTGGGTAATAAGCGTATAAAAGCACTTTCTGAGAGTGGAATTGACACCATTCTTGATCTAATGAATTTCTTTCCGCGACGGTACCTAGACAAAACTACGGTTTTACCTATTCGTCAAGTCAGCGGTGATGGGGAGCAGGTTACGGTAGTCGGACGCATCAAAAAGATACAGCAGTCTGGCTATGGGCGTAAAAAACGACTGGAAATCATCATACAAGATGATACGGCATCACTTAAAGGGGTATGGTTTAAAGGTGGATATTATATAAAGAAGCAATTCTCTGAGGGAGAAGTAGTCGCTTTTTTTGGGAAAGCCAAGCAGTACGGTCGTTACCTGTCCATGGCTCACCCCGAAGTGGATAAACTGGATGACAAATCGGATATAAGCGATCTTAAGAAGATTGTCCCTATTTATCCAAGTAATAGCGCCTTTTCCAAGCATCGCATCACAAACAAACTGATTCACAGCTGGCAGAAGCAGATCCTCCAAAAGGAAAAGCCTCCCGAATTTCTCCCTCCTTATATCCTTTTAGAGTATAACTTGCCCAAACGCCATCTGGCTTACCGGATG
>JBEPXF010000321.1:0-3634 GCA_041642075.1 Fodinibius sp. | reverse complement strand
AGATGGGTTTGCTTTTCCCTTTCCAGCAATATCAAAAGCGGTACCGTGATCAGGAGAGGTCCGAACAATGGGAAGTCCCGCTGTAAAGTTTACGCCAGCGCCGAAGGAGAGTGCCTTAAAAGGAACAAGCCCCTGGTCGTGATACATTGCTAAAATACCATCGCAGTTTTCGTACTTCTTGTTGCCAAAAAAGCCGTCGGCTGCATGAGGCCCCGAAGCATTGATGGAAAGATCCTGTGCTTTTTGTATAGCGGGAGAAATGATATCCTGTTCTTCTTTGCCAATAATACCTCCATCTCCGGCATGTGGATTAAGTCCGAATACGGCTATACGTGGCCGGGCGATATTAAAATCCCGCTGCAAGCTGCCATTCATAATACGCAAATATTGGATGATGGATTCTTCAGTGATCTTTTTTGGAACATCAGCAATGGGAATATGTACACTGGCCAGTCCCACTCTTAGATTTAAATTTTCGTTAACCAGCATCATCATGAAATCAGTAGTATTGGTATGCTCAGCCAGAAATTCCGTATGTCCGGGGATATGATATCCTGCAAGGTTAACGGCCTCTTTGGAGATAGGGGCGGTTACAAGAGCATCTGCAAGACCATTATTACAGAGTTCAATACCTTTTTCAACGGCCATCATAGCACACTTTCCAGCTGATTGACTGAGCTTTCCAGGGTCAATATTAATATCCCCCTTATTATAGCATTCCAATACATTAACCTTTCCGGATTGTACCTCATCAATAGCCCGAACATTTTGGCGGGACAGTGGGATATCCAGGAGCTTGCTATAAAAGTCAATTACTTTTGGTGCTGATAAAATGATTATCGTGTCATTATTATCCTTAAGATTGGATAAGCACTTCAAAATTACTTCGGGACCAATTCCGTTATAGTCGCCGCTGCTGATAGCAATGCGATGGCTCATAGATATGGTTATGATAAATTTAAAATCAAAATTAGTTGGATTTTAAGCGGAAATCTCCAAATCCGGTAGTAGCTTCAAACACAAATTGACGGTTTGGATAGGTCCATATTTCTACTGTAGAACCGTCTGTAGGGTATTTACGCTGGATATCGTCGGGGGGTCCAAATTTTATATAAATTTCTCCGCGGTCACTGTTATATCCAATAGTATTTTCTGTTGTGAAATTTTCAAAGGCATAATCAACCCGGCGATAATATTCGGCCATCAGCTCATTATATTCGGTTTTAGGTGTTGGATCTTTTTCCTGCCAGAACTCCCGAAATTTGCGCTCCCGCTCTTTTTGTGATCCGCTTGAAAGACGGTCAATCGTTTCTTCATCGGTGATATATTGAAGCATATCGATGGCTACATCAAGACTCAGCAGGCTGCGCGGCATATCTATCCAGAGAGACCGGAAGGAGGATTGGACCACTCTCTTATTGCTATCCTTTTCTTTCACCTGCAGGTTAAAGGTAGCATTGGGAAAGGTACTATTGGGAACATTAACCAGGGCATACGTAAAACCTTTGGGATCTTCCTGAAGGTGGAGCGAATTTGTCCCCTGATTGGATCTTAGGACAGGGCGTATATTCCGGTAAATACTTTCTTCGGAGATCGTTTCAGAAAAGAGCTGTTGAATATTAGTAGTATCATTCTTTGACCTTTCAGTCTCAAAAATAGTCATTGTATAGTCGACCTCCTGTTTGTAATCAGGAATATAAACGAGTGCATGAAAATCATCACCGTACTGTACATTTTGGCCCATGCTCAGCAGATCCAAAGCTGGATTTCCCTGTTCTTTAGAAATCTCTTTACCAAAGTAGACTGCTCCCTGCTTCATATCCCGGTAAGACTGAACGCGTGAGGTCCTGACGCGGGAAAATTGATTCTCTTTGTTCTCACCCCTGTTCATATACAAAACATAGCTGTAGATACCGGGTTTGAGCGAAACATTCATGCTTCCGCTAATGAAACTGCGTTCCGACTGGGTTTCTTCATAGGTGGAGGTATAGGCCGTATCTCTCCAGGAAGATCGTTCTACAGATTCCAGTCCCTCTACAGAAATATCTTGATCCTTTCTCTTAAGCTGTTCTTCTGAAGCGTTAAAAACTTCCATGTTCATGCTAACAGGACTATAAAAAGAGCGTTCTTTGGTCGTTTGTTCCGCTTTCGGAAGCTTTTTAAACGGTAAATATTGGTAGGAGATACTGAATATCGTGGCAAATTTAACCGATTGATCCGTTTCACCGGGTAATACAAGAAAATCAGTATAAACAGGAGAACGCTGTTGCTGGATCCTGAGGTCGCGATAATCAAGGTTTCGCTGCGCTATAACTTCAGAAATGAGACTGAAGCACAGAAATACACAAAGCAATAAAGAGAATAAACGGGTAGATACTTTCATAGAAAATCAGCTTTTTAATAGGTACTGCCAAAAGTAAGAAACTTACTATTAGATTAATATAGGGTATCCCTTTTGGGATTGCTAAAAATCGTTATTTTGAAAACGAAAATAATCGGCCAACTAGTATAAAAATTAAGAATCTATGAGCAATAAAGATTCCACACCATCCACAGAGCAGGATTTAAAATCACTCATTCGAGAAATCAATAAAACAGAGGCTGAAATAAAGAAAGGAGGGGGAGAAAAACGTATTCAAAAGCAGCATGACAAAGGTAAGCTGACAGCCCGGGAGCGCATTGATATGCTTGTTGACGAGGAAAATTCATTCCGGGAACTTGGTCTGTGGGCCGGCCACAAGATGTATGAAGAAGAGGGGGGATGTCCCGCCGGTGGTGTAGTGATAGGCATTGGAACTGTTTCCGGAAGAGATTGCGTGCTGGTGGCTAATGATGCCACGGTTAAGGCAGGGGCCTGGTTTCCGATCACTGCTAAGAAAAACCTTCGTGCCCAGGAGATTGCACTCGAGAACCATTTGCCCATTATCTACCTGGTTGATTCGGCTGGTGTTTATTTGCCTATGCAGGATAAAATATTTCCAGACAAAGAGCATTTTGGCAGGATTTTCAGAAATAATGCGAAGATAAGTGCGGAAGGTATTCCCCAGATTGCTGCTATTATGGGCAGTTGTGTAGCAGGAGGCGCCTACCTTCCTATTATGAGTGATGAGGCATTAATTGTTGACGGCACCGGAAGTGTATTCCTGGCCGGTAGCTACTTGGTGAAAGCCGCTATTGGGGAAGAGGTGGATAATGAAACGCTGGGCGGGGCAACCACCCATACGGAAATTAGTGGAGTTACCGATTATAAGATGAAAGATGATGAAGAGTGCTTGAGTACTGTGCGGGATCTGGTTGATAAACTGGGTCCTTTTGATACCGCCGGTTTTAACCGCAAGGAACCGGTAGATCCTTCTCGTGATGTAACGGAAATCCTAGATGCATTTCCCGACGATCGCACGAAACCGTACGACATGCATAACGTTCTGGAATGCATCGTGGATGAGGAATCCTTTACCGAATATAAGAAAGGATACGGGCAGACACTGATTACTGGCTTTGCCCGCGTTGACGGATGGAGTGTAGGGATTGTGGCCAATCAGCGAAAAGTGACCCGAACTAAAAAAGGGGAAATGCAGGTGGGCGGGGTCATCTATTCCGACTCAGCCGACAAGGCCGCTCGTTTTATCATGAA
>JBEPXF010000320.1:0-3664 GCA_041642075.1 Fodinibius sp. | reverse complement strand
ATACATCTTGTCCTAGTAAGGACAATCTGTTTGCAATAGTAATGGAAAACACATTGTCATATATATAGGAGACACCTTCCCATATATGATAAATAAAACAACGCCGGGCAACTGCTATCTGCCATCTACTAACAGCAAACTGCCACCCGATATCAAATATCCGGAATCACAACAATCTAAACCCACAATCCGACGACAGACTACCGACCACTCTCCCCAATTCCTAACTCTTCATTTCTAAATTCTTTATTATCAATTCTGAAAAATCTTCCATTTTGAAGGAACGATCCACTTTACTACATTACTATACACTTATATTATCTTACAGAAGTAAGGGATCCGATTAATTCAATAGTAAACGTACGTAGCTAATGCCACAATTTCGATTGAAGGCTATTTCGGCGCAAGGCAAACCCATGCAGACGGAGTTTGAAGCCGATAGTAAAAAAGAGGCACAAAACAAAGTTAACAGGCTTTCTCGCAAGAATGGTTTTGAAGTAAAAGCTATTCAAAAGAAAGAAACCTATGTCTATAAAGTCCAGCGGGGAGCCAAAGATCCGGTAAAGGGTGAGCAAGAGGCCTATTCCCAAGAAGAACTGGAGCGGGCACTCGTTAAGCTCGGCTACAAAGTTCACAGCATTAATAAAAAGTGGTTCGATTGGAAGGGAGGAGTGCCACGAAAAGATATCGTTACCTTTATCCGGCTCTGTTCCGACCTTCTGCGTCAGCAGCTGAGCTTCGATGAAATTCTGGTGCTCCTGCAGGATGATACCCAAAATAAACGGCTCAAAGAGGTCATTCGCACCATCCAAAAAGATTTAAAAGATGGAAAGGAAGGAAAAGAAGTGTACGGTAAGCATAAGGATGTGTTTGGGGAGTTTGCGGCCTATATGTTAAGCGTGGCCTCCACCAGTGGTAACATGGCGCAGGTATTTGAAAGTACGGCTAAATTTTTGGAGCGCGATGCGGAATTCAAGAAAAACCTGCGGCGCTCCCTGTTGATGCCGGGTATTACCGTGTTGGCAACCCTTGGGGTACTTCTCTTTTATGTGGGGTATATTTTTCCTCTCACGGCCGAATTATTTGTGGAAATGAATATTCAACTGCCGCCAATGACGGCGGCAACCCTCGAAATGAGTTATTGGCTGCAGGACAACTGGATAATGCTGACTTTAGCTTTTGTGATACCCATTGCGGGCTTTGTTTACTTTATATCTACGCCCAAGGGCAGGCTTTGGTTTGATAGAAATATTATAAAAGTACCTGTAATTGGTGATTTGATGCATAAAACCAGTATAGAAATATTTTCAAGGGTTTTCTATACCCTTTACAGTGGATCCGGTGAAAATATTGAAGTAATAAAGATAGCTGCTGAAGCTTGTCGTAATAAGTACATGGAAAAACAGATTAAACAGGTTGCTATTAAGATGATGCTGAAAGAAGGGGCAGGATTAGTAGAATCACTTAAGGCGACCGGGGTATTTACTAATACAGCTATCAGCCGGTTTAAGCTGGGGGCAGAGTCGGGGGCCCTGCGCGAAAATGCCAAGCAGCTGGCGCAGTATTATGAGACGCAAACCACCTATAAGATGGATAAAGTGGTGGATATGATTAATCTTTTTGTCAATATCTTTATAACTATAGCTCTTATTGTTATAACCATTATTTCTTCTGAATCGGCTATTGTACAACCTGAATCGCGCTTTTAAGTAGTATGTTCGAAGTAAAATGTTATCTGGGGTTGTTTACAAGCTTTTAAAAGTATATTTAAAACATTAGGTTTCTTTAATATTTCTACAGGTTACTCCTGTACGGCACAATCTTTAACGTATCTTTCTTTTTCAGATGGCTAATGTAAATACACGACAACATATTGGGAATCTTCTGGTTGATCGAGGCGTCATAACCATCGAGCAGCTTCACGAAGCGATGGCAATACTTCGGGAAGAACCGGAAACATCTAATCGTCGTTTGGGTCAGATTCTTTATCAGGATCTGGGCTTGAATCGGCATAAAATCATGCGTGAAATTTCTGCAATTTATGCCTTCCAGGAAGTATTTGAAGATAAAGAGAAGATAAGTTCTGAAGAGATTAAGGAGATCAAAGATCATATTGATGATCTTCCCAATGATATTGTCGATGAGCTTGTGTATCAAAAAGCGATTCCGCTTGAAAAAAACAGGCGTTCAGTTACCGTTGCTGCCTCAGATCCTACTGATCCCCAATTGCGGGGCATTATAGAACAGCTCAACTTTAAACAACACGAGATTGTTTATGTGCGGTATGAGCTTATCGAACAAATGATTACCCAGGTTTATGAGCAGAAAAACGAATTCCTGGATATGCTCGACGACCTTGATTATGAAGAGCCGGAGATTGAGGAGCAGACGGAAGAGGAGGTAGATGAGGAGGAAATAGATGCCGAGATTAACCAGAGCATGCTCAACTCCCTGGTTGAGGGCTTCCTGGTGGAAGGGGTTAGGAAAGGAGTAAGTGATATCCATATTGTGCCCAGTGGAAACGCATCAACCGATATTCGTTTTCGTATTGATGGAAAGCTGCAACTCTGGCATCGTCAGGAAAAAGTGAAGCCGGAAGCTATTTCCGCGGTAGTGAAGGATAAAACCCGTAATGTGGATCGATTTGAACGGGATGCAACCCAGGATGGCTTTATCCAGCGTACGGTAGATAACCATAGCATTCGGTACAGGGTTTCTATCATGCCGATGGTGGGTAAACAGTTTGATCGAAAATTTGAATCAATTGTTATACGTATTCTGGATGACCGGAAAGTAATTACAGATCTTAATGTGCTTGGACTGCAGGAGAAGGCGAAAGCTGACTTTGTAAAAGCTATTGAAAAGCCTTCGGGGATTGTGATCATTACAGGTCCGACGGGAAGTGGTAAATCTACTACGCTGGTAGCGGCTCTTTATTATGTAAACGATCCAACAGTAAATGTATTAACGGTTGAAGATCCGGTAGAATATTTAGTGGAAGATGCCCGTCAGCTTAAGATTGGCAACGATATGAGTTTTGATCAGGCTATGAGGGGTATTTTACGTCATGACCCTGATATCGTACTGGTAGGTGAGATTCGTGATTTAAAGACAGCAGAAATTGCGATAAAACTGGCAAATACCGGTCACCTTACCTTCTCTACTTTGCACACTAACGATGCGCCGAGTGCTATTTCCCGACTTTATAAAATGGGTGTGGAACCTTTTCTGATAGCTAATGCGGTTAATTTAATTATGGCTCAGCGGCTGGTCCGAAAACTCTGTGATCACTGCAAAGAGGAATACAGCCCACATCCGGAAACAGCCAAGGGAATAGGCTTTACGGAGGAAGAAGTAGAGAAAACCACTTTTTACCGTCCGGTTGGATGTGATAAATGCACCAATGGGTACCGAGGTCGAACGGCTATTATGGAAGCGCTCTATTTTGATAAAAAAGTTCGGAAAATGATTCTTGAATCCGGTAGTGAAATAGATGAGGCGGCTATTAAAGAACATGCGATCAAACAGGGTATGCTTAGTTTACGGGCTTCCGGTCGGGAACGTATTAAAAACGGAGTTACCTCGATTGATGAAATAATGGCCATCACCATAGAAGATTAATAAATATACTGGTTGGTATGCGGATTCTTAGCCGGCAAAAGAA
>JBEPXF010000319.1:0-3706 GCA_041642075.1 Fodinibius sp. | reverse complement strand
GAAAGAGGCAAAATCTCAGCAAATTCGGCTGGAACAAACTCGTCAGCAATATCGCCAGCAGCTTAACAAGCTGGCAAATGCGCAACTTGAAGCAAAAAAACGAATTCAATCGACCCAAACTCGTATCGAATATTTAGAAGAGACCTATCGGATGGAATCCAAATCGTATAAACAGGGACGCTCTACCCTAACCGATCTGCTGACAACCGAATCAAAATTAAACAGCGTACGTGCAGAACTGCTTGCCATGCGTGCGCAGCTCAGAACGTTAAATCTGAACATCGCAGTACTAACAGGACAATTAAACAAAGAATTAGCCATTACATTGGCAGAAGGAAAATCGTTATGAATATAAGTAAGAAGGATATATTAATCGTCTTTGTAATAGTTTTGCTGGGCACTGCTGCAGTACTGTGGATAAGTGCTGATGGCACATCAACAAATCAAGAATCCACGTCCGATAATGATGCTGATGTAGCGGTAGAAATCACCCAGCCGATTGTTAAAACTATTGCAGATCACCTTCCTTATTTGGGGACAATTGCAGGCACAAAGGATGGCAATCTTTCTTTTCGCATCGGTGGCACACTTAATAAAATACACGTTCAGGAAGGTGAGAAGGTGCAAGAAAACCAACTTTTGGCAACAGTATCTGTACCGGAACTGGATGCTCAAATCAATCGTGCACAAAGTGAGTTTAACAAAGCTAAATCTTCAAAATCCTTCTGGGAACGGGAAGTTTCCATTGACAGTACACTTTATAAAGATGGAGCTATTTCTCAGACTGTATTCAATAAGACAGCCTTTAACTATGAACAAGCGTTAAGCAGTTTTTATGCGGCAAAGGCCGCCCTTGAAGAGGTTAGAGAACGCGAAAAGCAAACCCGGCTATATGCTCCTGCAAAAGGAACTATCGGATCAATTATGATCCGGGAAGGCAGTAATATCGGTCCCAATCAACCTGTTTTCTTTTTTCATCAGGGTGAACCGACCGTTTATGCAGATCTTCTGGAACAGGATATACAGAAAGGAATCAAAGTGGGTAGTTCTGTGACGGCTCAACTCAACAATGACACACTAACGGGCAAGGTAGAACGAATTGACGCTCAGGCTAAACCTCCTTTCCGAAGTGTTCGTGTTTTCACCTCTTTTCCTGACAAATCTTTTATTGATCGTCCCTCAGGCTCTGGTATTACCTTATCGTTTGAAATTAACCAACAAGAAAATGCTCTCTTAGTCCCCGTCTCAGCAATTGATTTAAGAAACGACCAACCACGCTTATTCAAAGTTGATAATCAAATGCAGGCCCAAGCTATCTCAGTAGAACTGGGTGTTCAACGCGATGAGCTTCGACAAGTCAAAGGAAATATCTCACCAGAGGATAACATCATCAGTTCTGGTGTCCATAATATTGAACCCGGTGATCGTGTGGAAGTTACCCGCGAAATTACATTGAATAACTAATTACTTAAGATTACCAATTTTATGAACTGGGCAGGATTTTCAATAAAAAACAGGTACACTATCTATGCGCTGATGCTTGCGATCCTGGTGTTTGGCACGCAATCGTACCTCACGCTACCTATTTCGCTTTTTCCAGAAACCTCTCCCCCGGTCGTTACTATTCTCACACAATATCCCGGTGCAACGGCGTTGGATGTTGCCGAAAAAGTTTCGGAAGATATGGAAGAGGAGGTCGCCGCTCTCGATGGTATAGCAAAGGTTAGTTCCAAATCTCAAGATGGGCTTTCGGTAGTTACGGCCGAATTTCATTACGATGTGAGCGTAGATCTGGCAGCTGTGGATGTACAAAATGCCGTGAGCCGCATTAAGGGAAGCCTGCCTGAATCAATAAGCGAACCCCGTATCCTGAAAATAAATTCCAGCGACAAGCCCGTAGTAACGCTCGGTGTCAGTGCCCATGACGGCAATCTCAAGAAGGTGCGTCAAATCGCCGATAATGAAATTGCTCCCACTCTACAGCGATTACGTGGCGTTGCTTCGGTAGATATTTTTGGTGGATATCGACGGCAGATCAACATTTCCATCGATCGAAATCGTATGGAAGCAGCTAATTTGACGCTTTCCGCTATCAGTCAGGCTATACAAACAGCCAATATATCGAGACCGCTGGGTAGTATTGATAACAGTCGTCGTGAAGTACTGCTTCGTTTTGACGAGTCTTTGACAACCGCCGAAGAAATTAAAAATATCCCTATAAAAAATGAGGACAATCAGCGACTGCTTATTGGAGATATAGCAGAAGTCGAAGATGGAGCGGCCGATCCCCAAAGTGCATTCTTGGCAAATGGAACCGAGGTAGTCGCCCTGCAAGTTTTACAGCAAGATGATGCCAACACGGTAGAGGTTGTTGGTCGCGTAACTGCTGAGATACCAACGCTTCAGCAAGAATATCCTGATCTAAAATTTGAAATAGCTACCGAAGAGGGATCCTTCACTGAACAGGTAACCGGAAATATGGCCACTTCAATCGCTCTCGCACTTTTTCTGGCCTCCCTAATTATTTTCGGCTTTTTGGAAAGCATCCGTCGCGCTTTTATTGTCAGTATTACCATGCCCATGAGCTTTTTACTTGCGTTTGCCCTCATGAAACTGAACGGCATGGAGCTGGACTTGGTAACCCTTTCAGCCATCATTTTGGCAGTTGGTATGGTCGTTGACGGGGCCGTCGTTGTTATTGAAAATATCAGCCGGCATTACGACGAAGAAGATCTTTCTGCCAAAGAAGCTGCTATAAAAGGTACCGGAGAAGTTTTCTTTGCAGTACTTGTGGGCGTTGCCACAACCATTATCGTACTCATACCCTTTCAGTTTCTTACGGGATTTGTGGGCAAGGTTTTTGGTCCCCTTTCGCTCACCATGATTTTCGCCTTTGGGGCTTCCATCCTGATGGCAGTAACCCTCATTCCGCTCCTCTTTTATTTATTTGAACGACACGAATCCGAAATAGGATCATCTATAAAAAAATATATAGCTCCTTTTAATAGAGGAATGGATAAACTAAAGGATGGTTATTTAGTGCTGCTAGACTGGTCACTAAGACACCGAGCTGTCTTACTTACCGGAACATTAATTATTTTTATCGGAAGTATGGCCCTTTTGGCTATGCGTGGAATGGAAGTTTTGCCCAAACTGGATTCTGGTTCTTTCTTTATCTCGATGGAAGCAGAAGCCGGCAGTTCTTTTGAACAAACAAAATCAATTGTCAGTGACATCGAAGATCTACTTAATGAAGACTCTGATGTTATCAACTATACCTCCCAAATAGGTTTTGAACCTGAGGCCAAATTTTTTGGAGATGCTGGTGCCATGGGTGTGCAGCAGGCATTTATTACTGTTGATCTTGTTTCTCGAAAAGAGCGCGATCGTTCAATCTGGGATATACAAGATCAGTTTCGTAAAAAAATTAACCGCATTCCGGGCATCCGCACGGCCGTGCTCAAAGCCATGGGCGGTACCGCAAAAAGCACAACGGCCGCTCCTATCGATGTGCGAATTTCAGGTCCCGATCTGAATCAACTTAATACACTGGCTAAAACGGTCGCTGACCGAGCACGAAAGGTAGAGGGAGCTGTTAATATCTACCGGCAATGGACACTCGAACGTCCCGAAGTACAATTTACCGTGGATCGAATGAATACCGCTTTTTATGGCTTAACTCCGGGATATATTGCCCAAGAAACGA
>JBEPXF010000318.1:2246-3708 GCA_041642075.1 Fodinibius sp. | reverse complement strand
ACTATCAAGGGCTGTCAATAAGCGTGCATTTTCGTACCTTTGGAATGAAATTACTTACGATTCCCAATATTAATAGAACCACCTAATAAAGCTTCTTCTCTATGCCTGTAACAAATAATGAAATCGCTGAACGCCTGCGCGAGATCTACCAGCTGATGCAACTCGCAGGCGAAAACCGCTTCCGGGCCATCGCTTTTGACCGTGCGGCCCAGACCATCGAATCGCTTAATGAAGATATCAATAAATACATTGAAAACGATTCACTGACAGATATCAAGGGCATCGGCGATTCTATTGCTGAGGATATTCGCTCCTACGCGAAAACAGGTACTATTGAAGTACTGGAATCTCTTCGTAAACGCATCCCGGAGGGGATTATTAAATGGCTCGATATTTCGGGACTGGGTCCTAAAAATATTGCAAAAATCTATAAAGAGCTGGGGATCTCTGAATTGGAGGAACTCAGGGAAGCCTGTGAAGACGGTCGAGTAGCCTCCCTCGACGGACTCGGAGAAAAATCGGCCCAAAAGATACTGAAGTCCATTGAGTGGATGCAGCAATTCGATGAGCGCTGTCGCCTGGATGAGGCCGTAGAGATTGCAGATCCCATGTACAACTTCCTCGAGGAAAAGAAAGGCGTTGAGGCTATTGAAGTGGCCGGTTCACTGCGACGGTCCAAAGAAACCATCGGAGATGTTGATATCCTCATTGGGGCTGAGGAACAATATATTAAAGACCTTTTTGATGCTTTTGTGGGTCACGACCTGGTGGTTGAAGTACTTGGCCGAGGGGATACGAAAAGCTCCATCCGCACCAAAGACGGCCGGCAGGTGGATCTGCGTATTGTCAGTCCAGATCAGTTTCCCGCTGCACTTATGTACTTTACCGGCAGCAAGGAGCATAATGTGGTACTGCGTCAGCGAGCCCGCGAACGGGGACTTTCACTCAATGAATATGGACTTTTTGAACTGAATGAGGAGGGCGATACCGATTTTGATCAGCCTATTGACTACTCCTCCGAAACGGATATCTACCAGAAGCTGGACCTGCATTTCATTCCCCCGGAACTCCGGGAAGATCGCGGGGAGATCTCTTTCTTTGAGCAGCATGAAGAGAT
The DNA here is from genome assembly GCA_041642075.1 of Fodinibius sp. Taxonomy (GTDB): domain Bacteria; phylum Bacteroidota; class Rhodothermia; order Balneolales; family Balneolaceae; genus Fodinibius. Next base: position 2,591 of record JBEPXF010000318.1, on the reverse strand, counting down.
GGATCTGGTTACTACAGAAGATATTCAGGGAGTGATACACGTGCACAGCACCTGGAGTGACGGCAAGTACTCCATCCGCCAAATGGCGGAGGCCTGTATCGAACGCGGTTATACGTACCTGGGAATTTCCGATCACTCCCAGACAGCAGCCTATGCCGGTGGACTATCAGCCGATGAGGTGAAACAACAGTGGGAGGAGATCGATCGCCTGAATGAAGAGTTCCAGAAGGAGAGTATCGACTTTCATATTTTCAAGGGCATTGAGTCAGATATCCTGAGCGACGGCAGCCTTGACTATGAGAATAGCCTTTTGGAAGGCTTTGACTTTGTTATCGCCAGCGTACA
>JBEPXF010000318.1:0-2236 GCA_041642075.1 Fodinibius sp. | reverse complement strand
GAGAAAAAATGATGGAGCGTTTTCGTAATGCTATCAAACACCCCGCAACACGCATTATAGGTCACCCTACCGGGAGATTACTTCTCAAGCGAGATGGTAGTGATCTTAATATAAATGAACTCATTGAGCTGGCAGCTGAGCATAATACAGCTATTGAAATTAATGCCAATCCGCAACGATTGGACCTGGACTGGCGGCACGGAAATAAGGCGCGGGAAATGTCCCTGATGTCATCCGTTAATCCCGATGCCCATTCTATCGATGGTATTGATCATATCCCGTATGGAGTACGCATTGCCCGGAAAGGAAAATTCGAAAAAGAACGTATCCTCAATACAAAGTCAGCTGAGGAATTTAGAAAGTGGCTTGCCGGAACATAAATTATAATTGGGATACATTAATGACCGGCATCATATCATTATCAATGCAGTAATAAGTAGTACCTGTTGTAATCCGGCAAAGAGTTACAGCTTATAATCTTGTGGATACGGCTACATTCCCTGTACCTTTTTAAAGACGGGAGCGGTTTCTTGCTCAGCTCCTTCTTTGTTATCCTCAAACTTGTAAGAAGGTACAATTTGCTTTAGCATCCTTTTTGTCTGCTTATTATCGCCGATATATGCATACTTAAGCAGCTTATCAATGGTCATTTCAAAATTCTGGATAGGCAGTTCGGTTCTTTGGGCTACGTAAATTTTTTCATGTTGTGTGGAAGAGGTCTGTTCCTTATCGGTGAGTAACTCTTCATAAAGCTTTTCGCCGGGACGCATGCCGGTAAATACAATATGGACATCTTCGTTAGGCCTTAATCCGGACAACTTAATTAGATCGCGAGCCATATCAACAATCTTAACCGGCTCTCCCATATCCAGCACATAAATGCAGCCATTATGTGCCTGTCCGGCTGCCTGAAGCACCAACTGAGCGGCTTCGGGAATAGTCATAAAGTAGCGGGTCATATCAGGATGAGTAACCGTTATAGGATCTCCCCGCTTTATCTGCTGTTTGAATTTAGGTATCACGCTGCCCCGGCTTCCAAGCACGTTTCCAAAACGTACCGACACAAATACCTGATCTCCACGAGATCGCTGGGCTCCCCACTTCACAATATACTCGGAAATACGCTTGGAGGTACCCATAACCGAAGTGGGATTTACCGCTTTGTCAGTAGAGATATTAACAAGTCGATTGATATTGTATTTAAGGGATAGTTCAACAAGATTTTTGGTTCCTCCTACATTATTCAGAATAGCCTGCTGCGGATTTTGCTCCATTAAAGGCACGTGCTTGTAGGCCGCGGCATGAAAGATAACTTCTGGGCGGTATGATTGGATAATAGATTCCAGGACATCCCGGTCGCAGATATTGGCAATCCTTGTAATACAGTTGGTATCCGTTTTGATGTCACTCAACTCCTGATCAATCTTATAAATATTGTACTCACTTTGATCGATCAGTAGTATCTCTTTTGGCTTGAACTTCAGAACCTGACGCACCATCTCGGATCCTATAGATCCACCAGCACCGGTAATCAGCACCACCCGGTCTTTGAGGTAACCCGATATTTTTTTGTTCTCCAGTTCTACCGGCTCCCTTTTGAGCAGGTCTTTCATATCAACATCACGAATTTCCGTAAGCGTGATATTTCCATTAATGAGTTCATGCAGAGAAGGAAGGATTTTATAATTAACCCCTGCTTTCCTGGCCATTTCCACCACTTTTCGCACCACTTTTCCCGGTGCCGATGGAACAGCAATAAGTACTTCGTCTACATCGTGCATAGATGCGACTTCCTGCAGACTGTTGAGGGGACCAAATACCGGCAGTCCTAAAAATTTCTGGGACTGCTTATTTTGATTATCATCCAGGAATCCCACCGGTTTCATCTCCGATTCGGGATGTCTCAACATTTCGCGGGCCATCATTGTACCGGCTTCTCCGGCTCCTACAATGAGAATATTCCTATGCTCGGATTGGTGTCCTTTATTTTTTCTCCTATGCTCATCCCAGAAACGGGCAGAAAACCGACCGGCAAACAGCAACAGGAACGATACAATTAATTCAATAAAAGGGACACTGTAGGGAATAAAGAAAAAGCTGCTTTCCCTGAACAATACGGCTAGTGCCATCAATAAAACAGAACTTCCCGCAGTTGCCTTAATGAGGGAATACACATCCAAAACACCCACTTTATGCCAGCATTGCCGGTTCAACCCCAGCTGATAGATAAACAATG
>JBEPXF010000317.1:2275-3721 GCA_041642075.1 Fodinibius sp. | reverse complement strand
GGCTGGCCCCGGGGCTGCAGCAAACAGAGCACTGCGAGTTGCGCGGCATTGTAACGGGATCTCCATCCAAAATTCCGGAATGGCAAAAGAAATACGATATCCCCGATGCCAATGTCTATAACTATGATACTATGCATGAAGTCGCTAATAACGACGACATTGATATAATATATGTTGTAGTTCCAACCGGACTACATGCCAAATACTCTATCATTGGGGCAGAAGCCGGGAAACACGTCTGGTGTGAAAAGCCGATGGCCATGAATGTGGAAGAGTGTCAGTCGATTATCGATGCGACAAATAAGAATGGTGTTTCTCTTTCTATTGGCTACCGGATGCAACATGAACCCAATACAAAGACCATCATAAAGTGGGGCAAAGAAGAGAAGTATGGAGCCATAAACGGAGTGCAGACAGGAGCCGGATATAGTGGAAGCCACCCGGAAGGGAATTGGCGGCGAGATGCTGAACTTGGAGGTGGAGCTCTGTACGATATGGGCGTATACCCTATTAATGGAGCACGATATGCAACCGGTACCATGGAACCTATTGCTGCTCGGGGTAAGCAGTGGTCTGAACGAACTGAAATGTATGATGAAGTTGATGAGTTTACCGAATTTGAACTTGAATTCCCGGGAGGAGTTATAGCAGAAGGAGAGACAAGTTTCGGGAAGTCAACAAATTATCTGGAAGTAAATTGTACGGACGGTTGGTATAAACTGGAACCGTTTCAGTCATATAGCGGAGTACAAGGCGTTACCAGTGATGGAAAAGAATTGCCGCCAGATCCGAACCACCAGCAGGCCCGCCAAATGGATAATGAGGCACTTGCCATAAAAAAAGGCCGGGATCCTATTGTACCTGGATCAGAAGGCCTGAGGGATATCAGAATTGTACAGGCTATTATGGAATCTTCTGAAAAAGATGAGGCCTGGATAGAACTTTAAAGATTCGCATTTTGCTAATGCTATTTTTCAAGCTCTTTGGGTAAATGTTGGAGCTTATCAGGATTTAATACTACAAATATATTCTGGATTCTGCCATCTTTGATATGAAAGGACCATACGTTGAATAGCTTTTCGTCGAGATAGATCATCATACCTGGCTCCCTGTTAATATCTCTGAAGATTATATCAATAGTTTGGTTTGGCTCCTTCTGTTTTTGTATTCTAACCATAAAACGCGCTATTTTGTTAGCTCCATATACTGGCTTGCGCGCCGCTGTTACCTTACCACCACCGTCAGAATACAGGATAGCCTCTTCCGCCAGCATGCTCTCAATATCTGATATGTTTTCCTTTTGTATCGCATCTATAAAGGCTGTTACCAGGTCATGTTGCTTTGGTTTCTTTTTTCCAAGGTTGGGTCTGTTTGCTTTAACCTGATCACGCGAGCGCTGGGCAATTTTTCTGCAATGTGATTCTGTTTTGTCAATTGCTTCAGCAA
>JBEPXF010000317.1:0-2265 GCA_041642075.1 Fodinibius sp. | reverse complement strand
CAAAAGCTTCACGGAGCAGAAACACCGCTCGCTGAACTGGGCTGAGTTGTTCCAACGTAAAGAGCAGGGCCATGGAGAGTGATTCCGAAAGTTCAATCTGGTTCTGGGGATTTTCCTCTTCTGAGGACAACAAAGGCTCTGGGAGGTTGGGACCGATATATTGCTCCCTCTGATTTTGGGCAGATTTCAACTCATCCAGGCATAAATTACTTACGACCTTGGACAGATAGGCCCGGTGCGAGCGTATTTGATCCATATCTTGCTTCTGCCAGCGTAAAAAGGCCTCCTGCACCACATCCTTGGCCGGGGCAATGCGTCCCAGCATACTGTAGGCCAACCTAAAAAGTTCAGGTCGAAATTGCTCGAATAGCTCGCCGGAGTTCTCCATATCCATAAATAATGCAATTGCTGAGAGAGTGTGTTTTAATTCCCATTCATACGCTCACACAATTCGTCCGAGCCTATATTCATCGGAGTATTCATCAAGTTATAAAAATTTTCGATGGCATTGAGAAGAGTGATTTGGACAATATCCCGTTCGCTAAAGTGCTTTTGAAGCCTTTCAAAGGTGGCATCGGCAACGTGCTTGTTACGGGTGACTTCGTCAATATAGGATAGCATGGCCTTTTCGGCCTCACTGAACCGGTCGCTTTCTTCAAACCGGAGAAGGCCTTCAAAAACTTCGGGATCCACATCCTCTTTTTGGGCATTGGCTTTTCCGATACCCACACAAAAGGTGCAGCCATTGAGCGTGGCAATATATACCTTGATTAAATGTTTGAGTTTGGGTTCAAGCGTACATTTCTGTTCTGTTTGTATAATCTTCCGGGAAAGTCCCAGCCCTTCGGGAAACCGGGCATAGTGTACTTTTATCGGGGTAATCACTTTGCCGACCTGTTGTTTGGTGTACCAATACGCCAGCTTTAATTTCAGTGATTCGGGATTTTCAATTGGAGTTAGCCGGGGCTCGGATTTGGACTGGGTAGCTTGCTCTTCTGTCATAATCATTACGGATACTTTTATTCAAGATAGAATACTTCTACCCATAAGACGAGATAGCATCCGGAAATGTGACAACAATGATTATTTATGTGTATCCGTATTCCCGAATATTTATTGTTGTGAAGGATCGTTCATGGTACCCATGAAAAGAATGGTTTCTGATTCCACTTCGTGAATGACGTAGAAGAAGGGGCGATCGAAACTGATTTGTGCCGACTGTGGCATGCTGGTTAAGCTTACTTCAACCGAGGTAACTGCGGCTGCTTCGGTTCCTTCCTCATTTACCCGGACAAACGTTTTATGGCGGGTGTCACTGATGTGGAGATCATCCCGGACGGGATTGATCCTCCTCAAGTTTGATTTTCCCGGATCAAAAGCATCGATAATGCCCATTTCCTGCAGTTTTTTCTTGAAGTCTTCAATTTCATATTCTGTTTCAAATTTGGGCATATCCAGCGTGAGCGTAACGTTATTAAAGCCACCGGTCAGCTTATTCCATTTATCCTGGGTCAAATCTTTTATCCAATTTTCAAATCCAACCTCTTCATCGGGGAGTACCAGGGTCATGGCAAATCCGGCATCGCCATAGTATAGATTGACCGCCTTGTAATCCTCTCCTTGCCGGTAGAGCATATCTTCCTGTTGTTCCAGGTGCATCATATCGGTCTCGACGGTACTGCCATCCGCAAGATGAAAAGATTTAGTCTGGGTGTTTTCAGGATCAAATGGCACCGTCCAGTCGCCGTTAAAATAAATAGCGTTAATGAGGTACATAACGGTCAGCGGATCAATAGGTCCCTCCACAATTTCATTAATCAGGCCCCCGGTTTTATCATCTACCCAACTGTTGATCCGGTCAACGGTTTCCGGGTCATCAAAGTCCGCTGCTTCAATGACGGCATCGTAATAATCCTGATTCGTTGCAAGAAAGTCTTCTTCCACGGAGAAGGAATCCCGGTACCAGATAGAGTTGGCGATATTGAATTGTACGTCATCATCAAATTGGGTGAGCAGCGTTATAAGCTCGCGGGCCGACTCATTGATCTCTTCGCGGCTCATTCCTTCCATGCCAAAAGTTTCCTGCATTTGAGCATAGGTTTCGCCCTCGGCCCCATTCATGGTCATCCCGTAGGCCATCAGGATACTAAGCGGAGATACAAAATGATTATTGTCCGGATCATTATTGACCAGCTGGTGCATCAAATCAAAGCCGAAATGACCGGTCCCATCAACAAGCTCCGCCTCTTGCTCGGTAAGCTGACG
>JBEPXF010000316.1:0-3736 GCA_041642075.1 Fodinibius sp. | reverse complement strand
CAGGTGAGGAAATCAACAATATTGTCCATCAGGGCGCCGTCGATTTTAGCAGCGTATTGCTTGGTTCCGGCGGCGCGTGCCAATGCGCCATCCACCGAATCAATAACTGCGGCTGCAGCTAAAGCCCATAACGCCTCCTGATAATATCCATCATAAATCAGCATGAGGGACCATAACCCAACGGCGGCTCCTGAGGCGGTAAGCAAGTGGACGCTGTAGGCCGCTAATTTCCTCACAGGTTGAAAATTAAGCTTTTAGAATTCCTTTGATTACTGCTAAAATATAGAAAAAGCGGAACCTATGAAGCTCCGCTTTTAATTACAAATAAGTTCAGGGAGAAATCAAAACTTATTAGGAGAAACTGTATGAATAATTTTTAAAAGTTGAAAAATTAGGTTTTACGCAACAACTAAAAAAGCGGGACTGATTGAGTCCCGCTTTGAAAATTACAACTTAAACTAATGCTACTCGACAGTAATTGTTCCTTCTAAAGCTTGATAGCCTACATAACTGATAGTCAACTTATGAGTTCCTTGACTTAACCCTTCTATAGAGAATTCTCCATTTTGATCGGTAGATGTACCCTTACTTGTTTCTGCAATGACTATATTTGCTCCTGCGAGTGGTGTGTTATCTTCTCCAGATACAACTTTCCCCGTTACCGTGCCATTCTGGTTAGTCTGAATATTTTGGATCTCCATTGCAGCACCATCTACTTTGGGGGTTTCTAAATCAACATTAGATTCTTTTTTGCTTATCGTCGAAGAAGACTTGAAGACAATAGGCAACGAATATTGTACCCGTACCGGCTGGCCGCGCTGCATTCCGGGCTTAAACTCCGCTTGTTTAACTACTCTAAGGGCCTCTTTATCTAAAGATTCACTAACACCCCGCATGATCTGTGGATCCTCAACTTCCCCCTCTTCATTTACTATGAATCGTACAATAACACGTCCCTCATCCCCGGCTTCTCGGGCTTCCTCCGGATAACTGATTTTAGTCATCAGGGATTCAAGACCGCCAACTAATTCCGGCATTTCTTCTACTGCTACGAAATACTCTTCTTCAGGAGACGGTGGAGATGACTCCGGGGAATCCGGTGAATTAGAGTCAATTCCTTCAGGCCCAGTAGGAGTCGGAGGAGCCGGTGTTTCTTTCAGGTCAGAAAATACTGTTTCTTTACTAATACCATCCAAAAACTGAATCTCCAGGACTCCGTTTTTTCCAGCTTCACCATATTTATCCAAAGCTTTCTGGTTCTTGAGGACATCAATAGATTTGATATACTTTGATTTGATCCGGGATAATGCATCGGGTGGATCGGTTTCGGTTACTTGTTCACCATTTAAGACATAAAGCGGACGTTCCTCTGCATCTGGATTGGCAGACATTTGCACTTGAGCTTGCTGAAATTCACTATTCGTTATCCCATTATCACTAATATCACTGCAGGAAATCGTCAAAATAACCAAGCTTGCAGTGACCAGCGTCAGCAGGAAACTCGATCGAAAGGAGGAGGGGGTTATGTTTTGAGTAGACATAATTTGAATACGTTTTTTAAGTGAGGAAGGATTGACTGCCATATTCATGGCGAGATTGCTATTCTTATATTCCCGTTCAGCCAGTTCGTAAAGCAGGGCAGCATAGCGTTTTTTAGAAAATTGATTGTCCGATAATACTTCTCCATCGCAGGTTATTTCACGGAATTCCTGGCTGCTGTTGTACAGGTGATGGATAAGCGGATGAAACCAGAAAAGAGCTTTGAGCACCAACAATATACCGTTAAGCAGGAAGTCTTTGTGTTTGATGTGCATCAGCTCATGCCGAATGGCCATCGCCATTTTATCCGGATCTTCTTTCAGTTCGGCAGGAATGACAATCTTTGTGTTGACCCATCCGTAGGTAAAAGGAATATTTGCCTGCTCTGAAAAAGCGATTAATGGATTTAGATTGGGTACTGGGTTGTCGTCTTTGGTGATATTAAGTTTCTCAATTTGATGTAACTTATTGAATTCCAGTTTCTTACCTAATTGTTTTAGCTGGATACTATTATAAATGAATCTTAGCAGGTAATAGATAGCCCCGATCGCCAGGAAAACAGTGGTTAAACCAATCCAAAACATCGGGTCGGAAAGGCTATTCCAAAGGGTGGGTTGCGAATTTGTGGCAGAAACGGTGATAGGATTTTGTACAACTATGAATTTTGCTGCAACAGTTTGGGTTGAAGTCAGCGCTTCGCCTATAATTTCTACCAGGTACGATCCCGCGATCCCCAGGGGGAGGACCAGTAATAAGGCCATTCGGCTGTGATATTGGTAAACGGGCGGGATGCGGTCGGTACGGTGTAGAAATACCGTGATAGGCAGGGCAATGACTGTCCACACAATTAAAGGAAACCAAAGATTAGCTAAGGTTACATCACCGATTGTTTGCAAGATATTTATGAGTTCTACCATAATTAGTCCTCCATTTTATCAATCATCTGTTTAATTTCACCGAGATCTTTTTGAGATAAATCTTTACTATTTACCAGGGCTTGCACCAATTCCTTGGGTGACCCTTTGAACACTTTCTTCATCAGGTCGCCAATAAGACTTGAGCGGACGGATTCGGGCTCGCGAGCCGGACTGTAGACATAGGTTACGCCCTCTTTTCGGTATTTTAGATAACCTTTATCTGCCAAGTTTTTCATAACGGTCATAATCGTTGTATAGGCAACTTCACGTGATTCAAGAATTCGATTCCGAACCTGTTTGACGGTTGCTTCTTCCAGTTCCCACACGTGATGCAGAACTTCCATTTCAGTTTCCCCTAAAGGTGTAAGTGATTTTTTCATAATCTGAGCTATTTTATTTTTATTAACCTAATACTAATATAATAGTACTATTGGATATGTCAAATTATTTTTTTATCCCAATACTTTTATTTAGCTATTTTTGGTAAGCCTTAAAGAAAGGGAGGTATTGTCCAATTTGAGGAAGGCAAATAGTATTTAGCAATAAGGATGGAAAGCTACAATAAAAAAGCCTTCCCGGAGATTAGGAAGGCTTTTTAAAATTTTAGTGTAAATGGATGTCAACTATACTAGGTCAGCGTAAATTCTGGAAGATGTTTAATTTCGCCGCCATTCATCGCTGACTCGTGTGCGAGTAATCCAACGCAGGTCCAATTTGCGGCCTGAACAGCATTGGGATACGGATCCCGGTCTTCAAGGATTGCTGCCACGTACTCATGAGCCAAGTGCGGATGCGAGCCGCCATGTCCGCCACCCTGGATAAAGGAGAGGTGGGCATGCTCATCAGCATCGTAAACTCCTTCCTGGGTGAACTCCTGGATTTCCTCTGGCAGCAGGTGTCCGTAATCCGGTACTTCCACGCGTTCGGGGATTTCAGGCTCTGGCTTTTTCGCCGTATGAATAACCGGGTCTTCTCCCTCAATCAGCGGCCATTCAAAGGATTTTTTGGATCCGTAGGCATCGAAACTTTCCCGGTATTGTCGTGCCGTATCAAAGAGCGAACGGTAAATGTGGGCAGAAAGATCGGAATCCTTTAATTTAATATGGCACGTTTCAACGGCAAAAGGGGATCCCGATTTTTCGATCAGGTCATCGCTGATTTTCCCCGATCCAAAGCAGGAAACGTATTCCGCCTGGGCGTTGGTTAATCCGAGCACGGGACTTACCACGTGGGTGGCATAATGCATCGGTTTCATATACTCCCAGTACTCCGGCCAGCCT
>JBEPXF010000315.1:0-3737 GCA_041642075.1 Fodinibius sp. | reverse complement strand
CAAGCTTGACCTTATCAGTTGTCGCAACCTGTTGATTTATTTGAACCGCGATTTACAGTCGGAGGTCTTCAACCTGTTTCATTACGCCTTAAAACCGGAGAAGTGGCTATTTCTGGGCATGTCTGATTCTATTCTGGAAGCTACTGACCTGTTCAACTCTGTTGATAAGAAATACCAGATATACCAACAAAGTACGGTTTCAAAATCTAAGGTCCGGCTGCCGCGTTATCCTCTTTCCAGACAAAATGATCGTCCTTCTCCGCACCGCCATTCAGAGATGTTTAATAAAAAAACAGGTAATATTGAGGATCTCCATCACCGACTGTTATTTACGCAATATGAACCAGCCAGTGTCATTATCAACAACAAGCATGAGGTTCTTCATTCTACATCGGACATTGATCGGTTCTTGAAATATTCGGGCGGAGAGCCGAGCCAAAAAATCCTGGATATGATCATTCCGGGTTTACGAAAAGTACTCAGCCGCATGTTATTCCAGGTGAAACAAGATGAGGCCACCCCCACATCTAAAAAAGTAAAGCTCAATATCGAGGGCTCCTTCCATCACTACAAAATCGTTGTTCGAAAGATAACCGAACCGAATTATCCTGAAGGGTTGCTGCACATCATCTTTATGGAAGAGCCAGATGAGGTGAGTGACCATCCCCAATCGGTTGAATATATTGAGTCGGCATCAGCAGAGGAATCTGATATTATTGCGGCTCTGGAAAATGAGCTGGAGCATACCAAAGAACAACTTCATGTTACGATCGAGGAATATGAAACCTCAAATGAAGAGCTCCAGGCTTCGAACGAGGAACTGCAGTCGATGAATGAAGAGCTGCGATCTACAACTGAACAGCTTGAAACCAGCAAAGAAGAGCTGCAATCGGTTAATGAAGAACTTAAGAGCGTAAATACTGAACTCGAACAAAAAATTGAAAGACTTAACGAAGCGAATAGTAACCTCAAAAATCTGATGGAGTCTACGGATATTGCTACGCTCTTTATTGATAGCAATAACTGTGTACAATTTTTCACTTCTTCTGCTACCGATCTATTTAACCTGATTTCCTCTGATACGGGACGCCCCTTTAGTCATGTTACCCACCATCTTGACTATAATTCTATACAGACTGATATAAACCAAGTAATAGAGAATCTGCAACCTATCAAAAAGATAGTGCCAGATGATAACGGAAATCAATATATCTTTCGCGTGCGTCCCTATCGCACTATAAATGACAAAATTGACGGGGTGGTACTTACCCTTGTAGAAATCACACAGCTTAAAAAAGCGGAAGAACAACTTTTAGAGCGGACAAAACGGCAGGAGACTATCTCAGAATTGGGCATATTTGCATTACAAGAAGATGACCTGCAAAAAATTATTGAAAAAGCGATAGAAAATGTTTGTGATATTACCGGTATCGATTACTCTTTAGTGCTCGAAAGTGATAAACAAAAAGATTCATTGAAGCTTATTGGCAGTAATTTGGAAGATGGTGCACCAGAGGAAACAACCATCGAACTGAATAACGATTGGGATGTCGGTTATGCCTTGACCTTATCAGAACCATTGATTACCGAAGATTATAATAAAGAAGAACGATATAGCATTTTACCCTTGCTTGATGAATATGAGATTTCTTCCGGCATGCAAATCAATATCGGAGGAAGAAAAGAAGACTTCGGAATTCTTTCTATCTATACCAAAACATCATGCAACTTTTCAAAGCACGACATTAATTTTATTCAAATTATCGCAAATATTATAGGATCCGCTATTGAACGAAAACGTGCTGCTCAAGAACTTTTAAAAACCAATGAGCAACTTCAAAAAGAGGTTGAAAGAAGTACCGATCTGCAAAAACAGATTTTGAGTAACAGCCTGACAGAGCGCTGGGAACTTGGAGGATACCTCCACGATAATCTGGCCCAGATTCTGGCATCTATAAAGATAATCGTCAATGATCTTAAAGAGGAGCTGTCGAGTACGAGTCAGGCTAATGCTTATTCTATGCTCAATGAAATCAATTCTCTTATAGATCTCCAGATTGATAACATCCGGGATCTAAGTCATGACATTATCCCTATCGATGTAGAAGAAGAGGGGGCATCACATGCGTTTAACCTACTCGTCCGGCGGTCACAGAAAATTCATAATGTGAAATGCTCCCTGGAAACGGACAATATTTTAGATAAAATAAACAATAGAGAGTTATCCTCCAGCTTATATCATATTACCCAGGAAGCGGTCAAGAATGCCGTTACCCATGGAGATGCGAACCGAGTTTTGGTGACCATTACCCAACAAGAAAACCAATTGCGTTTAGAAATCAAAGATGATGGCAAGGGATTTTCACCCAAGGAAACGAACATCGAGGGAATGGGCTTGCGTATTATCGGCCACCGGGTTGACTTGCTGGGAGGAACTTTTACCATCGACCAGCTGCCCGAGTCGGAGGATTTCACGACTTGTGTTAGATGTACATTCCCGTTAAAATCTATCATGGAATAAATAACAACATTCAAGGATTTTTAACACGGGTTACAAACATTTATTAGGACGGTTTCCCTTATTTTAAATCGAGTTCGAGATAAAAATCTGTTTTAGGAATAGAACACGGAGGGTACAGAAATCAATGAAAGCAGATTTACGGTAGCTTTTGCGTTTTGTGAGTATGTTAAATAATCTACCTGTCGGCGGATTTATCTCCATTTAGAAAATACATGCTATAACTCTCCCTGGACAGTTTTTATTCGCCTATGTTAAGAAACGGAAATAATAGACTCAATCAGGGGTTTAGTTTCCGACCTCAGCGTACTGTTTCCCTGGTACACGGATGAGCACCGCGACTTAAAAAAATATTTCTATTTAACAACCCTCGGGATTACGGTATAAGTTAAATAATTTTTCGAAGCACGAAGCAGTACGTGCCGAAGAACCCGCCGCCGGTTATTTTTAGTTCGTTTTTGGTCATAATTTTTCTTGATTACGTTATTTATTGCTGCAATCTATGACTTAACCGGTGTCCGCCAAGATGTATCAGGTCCAGCCTTATTTTAAGTTTAATGATTCCCCGTCTGTTTAAAATTCTTTAACGATTAAATGAGAATACATCGAACACTGTGAAATATATAACACTTCTTTAAAAAGGTATAACGCTTGATACCCTTAAAATATTGATCTTTTACCTGTAATGGGTATCGACCAATAAATGGAGAGAACAACATGGCCCTATTCAAGCAAGCCGGTCTTTTTTTATTAAGTGTACTGTTCCTGGCTTTTATTGGAATTTCAGGGTGTGATTCAACGAGCATGGAACGCTCCAATGCGACAAGAATTTCCTTGCAAACTATGGTGAGCGACATAACGTCGGCTATCCTGAAGGTAGATGCAACCGGGGCCGCACTGGGTGAGATCCTCAGGCCCGGCCAACCCGATTTGAAGAAGGCCCTGGACGTCTTTTCGGATAACGTGGACCAAATAGTAGCTACCGAGAAAAAGTTTGTCCGGCATGCTGACGAACTAACTGACCGAGGCACCGAGTATTTTGAGGAATGGCAAAAAGAGGGGACCGAATATAATAATCCGCAAATACAACAGCTGAGTAATCAGCGGCGGTCAATACTCGGTGGGGTTTATAGTCAAATTGCGGAACGGACTAACCGCATTAAAGCGAATTTTAAAATGTATGCCTTGGATGTAACAGAGATTCAGACGTTTCTTTCCA
>JBEPXF010000314.1:0-3737 GCA_041642075.1 Fodinibius sp. | reverse complement strand
TGGAAGACTACCATGAACGCATTGATGATCCCGACTTGGATATCGATGAGTCGTGCGTAATTGTACTAAAAGGGGTGGGACCAAAAGGATACCCCGGAATGCCTGAAGTCGGTAATGTGGATCTTCCCGCCAAACTGATCGAAAAGGGGGTTGATGATATGGTGCGTATTTCGGATGGAAGGATGAGTGGTACTGCCTATGGTACCGTTATCCTGCATATTTCTCCGGAGTCTTCTGTCGGGGGAACTCTTGCGCTGGTAGAAGATGGAGATATGATTGAGCTCGATGTACCGAATCGCTCATTGAATCTGGACGTATCGGATGAAGAGCTTGCCCGGCGCAGGAAGGAGTGGACACCACCGGAGCCCAGAGCTGACAGAGGATATTCCAGAATTTATCTGGACCATGTGGAACAGTCTGATACAGGAGCCGATCTGGATGTACTCAAAGGCGGATCCGGTTCAGAAGTGGACCGGGATCTGCACTAATGAATAGTCATTACGGGCCTATAACGATACGCCCGTAATGGTTTATAAAGCTCTAGCAATATTTTAAAACTCTTATGTCAAACTCACACTATATAACCAATAGGCTTCCCATGTTATGGTGGTAGTTTATCTGTTACTAAGTATAGTCCTGATCATCCTGTTAACCGCCCGGTATCAGGTCCATCCATTCATTGTGCTTTTTCTGGTTTCTCTTTTTTATGGGTTATGTGCCGGCATGCCGCTTAATGAAATTATTGAATCCGTTAACAATGGATTTGGTGATACACTGGGAAGTATTGGCCTACTTATTATCCTCGGCGTTATTATTGGGGCTTTTTTGGAGAATTCGGGCGGGGCCTATAAAATAGCAGATAAGGTATTGAACTTGACTGGTAAAAAGCGGGTGCCGACGGCAATGGGAATTATTGGATATTTTGTATCGATTCCGGTATTTGCCGACAGCGCTTTCATCTTGCTTTCACCTCTCAACAAAAGTTTATCCAAGAAAGCTAAGATTACGCTATCAGGATCGGCCGTAGCGTTGGCCCTGGGATTAACGGTTACCCATACGCTTGTTCCTCCCACGCCGGGTCCGATAGCAGCAGCCGGTATTCTCAATGCAGATCTGGGACTGGTAATGATGCTTGCGATACCGGTCAGTGCCATTGCCTTGGTTGGCGCGCTGATTTATTCCACCCAATACGTATCCAAAACGTATATTGATCCCATTCCGGAAATTGACCAAGAAGAGATGGCGGCTCGCATGAAAAAGGCGCCGGGTGCCTTTAAATCCTCACTGCCTGTGTTTGTACCTATTATTTTAATTGTACTCAGATCGATTGTTAATATATATGAAGAGAGCATCAATGCTGAGGTCGCAAACGTTATCCTGTTTATCGGGGAGCCTTTTATTGCTTTGCTTATTGGAATGTTTTTGGCATTTTTATTACCTAAAAAGCTGGATTCCTCCATGTTATCTACTTCCGGCTGGGTCGGAAAAGCTTTGAAGGATGCTACCTCAATTATTCTGATTACCGGGGCCGGTGGTATTTTCGGAAAGGTTCTGCAGAATTCCGGAATTGCTGAAATGCTGGGGCAGCTATTGTCGGATATCGATCTCGGTATCTGGCTGCCGTTTTTAATAGCTTCGGCCATTAAAACCGCACAGGGGTCATCTACGGTTGCCCTTATAACGGCGGCATCGATCATGACTCCGATGATGGGTACCCTGGGTTTTGTTACTGAAATGGAGAAAGCGATGGTGGTTCTCGCAATTGGAGCTGGCTCATCCGTGTTCTCTCACGCGAACGACAGTTTCTTCTGGGTAGTTACCCAGTTGACAGGCATGGATACAAAGATGGGCTACCGGTTGTTTAGCCTGGGAACATTTGTACTAGGATTAACAGCAGCGACCACATTGTTTATCATTTATTTGTTTATCGGTTAAATCAATTATTATGAAAGTCTATAAGATCACCCAAGGTATTTTACTGGAAGACCAAAATGAGTTTTACCTGCTGGAAGACGAGGATTGGGACCCCTTTATGAACGATGACGGGCTGTATGCAAAAACAAAGCGGGTGGTATCATCGGGTAAACCGATCGATAATGGACCGGATCTGATTGCTAATGGTCTGGAGCCCCCGGTGGATGGCCAGGAAATATGGGCCAGCGGCGTCACGTACTACAGCAGCAAGCTGGGTCGCGAGGAAGAGTCGAAAGAAGCTGGTGGCAGTGATTTTTATGCCCGGGTATATGATGCTGAGCGTCCGGAGCTGTTTTTTAAGGCGACCAAACACCGCACGGTGGGCTCCGGCGGGCACGTGCGCATTCGCGAGGACTCCACCTGGGATGTGCCTGAACCCGAACTTACCCTGGTCATAACCTCCAGTGGCAAGATTGTAGGATACACCATTGGCAACGATATGAGCTCCCGCAGCATTGAGGGAGAAAATCCGCTGTATCTGCCGCAGGCCAAATGCTATGATGGTTCAGCGGCCATTGGTCCGGGTATTTATGTGACCGATCAGCCGCTGCCGCCGGAAACCGCCATCGAGCTGCAGGTGGAACGCGAGGGAGCAGTGGTATTCGAAGATGACATTACGATCGATCAGATCAAACGAAATTTTACAGAACTTGTTTCTTACTTATACAAGGAGTGCTCATTCCCCCAAGGCAGCTTGCTCATGACCGGAACGGGGATTGTGCCCTCCAAGGAGTTTACCTTACAGCACGATGATGAAATTAGTATTACGATTCAACCCATTGGTACGTTAATCAACAAAGTCAGATAAGAACACATGAAACTTACAGGTCAAAATTTTATTGGTAGCAGTCGTTCAGGTAATGGTAGTACAACATTTCAAGGCGTAAATCCGGAAACAGAAAGCAAACTGAAGCCACAATACATTGAGGCTACCAGCGATGAAGTAGATCAGGCTATACAGAAAGCAGAAGAGGCGTTTAATGAATACCACCAGAAGAGCAAAGTCAACCGGGCTGAATTTCTGGAGGCTATGGCCGATGAACTCATGGCGCTAGGTGATGCTCTGATCGAACGGGCCAGCCAGGAGACGGGCCTCAGTGAAGGGCGGCTGACCGGAGAGCGGGGGCGCACCGTCAATCAGCTGCGGCTCTTCGGGGAGGTCGTCCGGGAAGGCTCATGGGTGGATGCTCGTATTGACCGCTCAGATTCTGCCCCGGATGTACGAAGCATGAAGATGGCGCTGGGTCCGGTGGCCGTTTTTGGGGCCAGTAACTTTCCACTGGCCTTTTCAGTGGCGGGCGGAGATACGGCATCGGCTCTGGCGGCCGGATGTCCCATTGTGGTAAAAGCGCACCCTGCCCATCCCGGCACCTGCGAAATGGTGGCTGGCGCGATCCTGAAAGCGGTCGAAAAAACCGGCATGCCGGATGGCACATTCTCCATGGTTCAGGGTATCTCCCACGATGTGGGCATGGCCCTCGCCAAGCATCCGCTGATTAAAGCGGTTGGGTTTACCGGTTCCTTCAAAGGAGGAAAGGCCTTGTATGATGCGGCCACCAGCCGTTCGGAACCGATCCCGGTGTATGCCGAAATGGGCAGTACCAATCCCATCTTTCTGCTTCCGGGCGCGCTGAAGCAGAAAGGAAGTGAGGTTGCGGAAGGATTGACGAATTCTGTAAACCTGGGGGTCGGACAGTTTTGTACGAATCCGGGTCTGGTAGCGTATGAAGAATCGGATGAGGCCCGGGCATTTCACCAAGCAG
>JBEPXF010000313.1:0-3754 GCA_041642075.1 Fodinibius sp. | reverse complement strand
AAGGGAAACCGCTTATTATCCTTCACGGATGGGGGAGCAGCGGACAAGTGATGCTGCCCGTGGCCAAACAGCTAGCTTCCCTGCGAAGCTGTTTTGTGCTGGATCTTCCCGGATTTGGTAATACTCCAGAGCCCAACCGTCCCTGGTCGGTAAATGATTATACCGATCTCATACAGCAATTTATTACAGATCTACAGCTTGGCAGTGTGGATTTGCTGGTACATTCATTCGGAGGACGTATTGCCTTGAAGCTCTGCGCCCGACCGGAAGGAGAGCAACTTATTGATAAGGTCCTTATTACCGGTGGGGCCGGCATGAAGCCCAAACGAAGCCTTACATACTATTTGAAAAAATATACCGCTAAAATTCTAAAAGCGCCTTTTACACTTTTACCTGCGGGATATCGGGAAAAGGCTTTAAACAAGCTTCGGGATACCTCGCTCTGGCAAGCGTTGGGGTCCAGTGACTATAGCAAGCTAAGCGGAATCATGAGGGAGACTTTTGTTAAAACCGTGACCGAGCATCTCGAATCGTCCCTGCCGAATATTCCGCATGAAGTGCTGCTGCTGTGGGGACGCAATGACGATGCGGCTCCCTTGTACCAGGCTAAACGAATGGAAAGAGGAATTAAAGAAGCCGCCCTTGTAGTCATCGACCGCGCCGGTCACTATGCTTTTCTGGATCAGCCTGCACGTTTTGGCTCTATTGCCAAGGCCTTTTTTGAAGGATAAAAGATTCCGTTAAAACTCATCTGCTGTGATAGACGTCCACGCTTATCACATTTATGTTGTTTCAAGCGTGGACGCTTAAAACAGCTGGTACTTCTCTTATCTCAAACATACAGTGGAATAGGAATTTTACAGATCTGTTCTACGTTTATTTACTCTCTACTTCGCGCTCCTTGAAATCCTCATCAAAATAATTGTACCACTTGCGGAAGGGGCGAAATGCGTTTTCAGGATCAAAAGGACGTTTATAGTCGCTTTGCCGGCACTCTTCGCTGCAGCAGCCTTCCATCTTCCGGGCGCCCTCCTCGGAGCACACAAACAGCTTATTGCACTCCATATTTGCGCAATTGATATAGGTATCGGCGGGCTTGCCGGTAATTTCACAGCGAGCGATGGGCTCCATATCATCCTCATTTACAGGTACTACCAGGCGATCATCAAAAACAAAACATTTGCCCTTGTAGTGCTCTCCGCCTTCTTCATTGGCATACCGCAGGATGCCTCCGTGCAGCTGATTCACATCATCCCAGCCTTTCTCCTTCATCAATACCGAAAATTTCTCGCAGCGGATACCGCCAGTGCAGTACATCAGCACTTTTTTATCCTTATCAACCTTGCGCTCAAAATCCTCCAGCCATTCCGGAAATTCATAAAAGTTTTCGACCTCCGGCGTAACGGCCCCTTCGAAATGACCGATTTTTGATTCATAATCATTGCGCACATCGATGAGCACATAATCCTCATCAGATTCCATAACTTGCTTCCATTCTTCCGGCTCCAGGTACTTCCCTCCTTCAGCCGGATCGACCCCTTCTTTGTGAATGGCCACAAGCTCATCCCGTGTTTTGCACTTCAGCTTTGCAAAAGGCACATACTCACTGGTATCGGTCTTGAAATCGATGCCATCGAAGCCGGGAATACTCGTAAGGTGTTCTTTATACGTGGCCACCTGTTCGGGCGTACCGCCGAGCGTGCCATTAATCCCTTCTTCTCCAATATAAATACGACCCTTCACTCCTAATCCTTTGCAAAACTGCTTGTGTTCCTCACAAAAAGTTTCGGGATCTTCAATGCGATTAAATTTATAATACAGTATTACTTCGTACATAGTGCCTTTAAGTTTCTATACCATTGACGCACAAAACGTAACTAAAATTCTTGTGTCTTTGCACGTCAATGATTGCTATTAATTTGCAGGGGTCAAAATTAAGGCTATTTTTGGAAGAAATGAACCGTAATAATCTTTTTTTGAATGCGCCACTATATTCACCTGCTATTCATCATTTGCCTGATAGCATTTCTGAATCCCTTTTCACTTCAGGCCCAGCACGCCCAGATTGAAAGGGACTATCAAAAAGGGCAGCTTTCCCTCGATCAGAAAGTCTTATACCAGTTTTATGCGATCCAACAACCGGCTCAACTGCCTGAAAATTATAAGCAAGTAAGCTCAAAACCCATTAAATGCGGGACTCCCGCTCATATGGATCTCCATAAAAACCGTTCACAAATATCTGCCGGCACCATCGCCCGGATTGAATCAATGAGTAGCCAGCCGAGCCAACTCAGCACAGAAAGCTACACTTCGGCATCGGGACGTTTCCAAATAAACTATACAACCAGCGGCGAAAATGCCGTTCCTACCGAAGATGCCAACAACAATGGCACGCCCGACTACGTAGAGTGGACCGCCCAGGCCGCCGATTCCTCCTATCATCACGAAGTACAAACGCTTGGGTACTCGGACCCCATCCCTGATCCGAACGACCCCTATCAAATTTATTTTGAAAATATCGGGTTTTACGGTTATACCGAGACAAGCAATGGGAGCACCCATATTGTTATTCATAACAATTTTGAAGGATTCCCTGAAAATGACGATCCCCACAGCAATCAGCGGGGTTCTGTTCGAGTAACTGTGGCCCATGAGCTCAAACATGCCATTCAATATGCCGCTACCCAGTGGAGTGGAGAAACCGACAAATGGTCCGAGATGGATGCCACGCTCATGGAGGAGGTCGTCTACGACGAAGTGAACGATTACTACAACTATTTGCGGGATTCGGAGTCTATTTTCAGCAATCCGGAGAGTTCTTTTTACCCCGGATCCTACTATCACGTCAGCTGGGCACTCTTTTTTGAGGAGAAATACGGTCCCCAGTTCTGGCCGTCGGTTTGGCAGATTATTCGAAATAATCCGCAGATTACTATGGTAGACGCACTTAGCCAACAATTGGGAGGGGAAGAGGCCTTCGGGGAGGCCTATATTGAATCACAGCTTTGGCATTATGCATCCGGCAGCAATGCTGTCAACGGCTTTGGATTTGAGGAGCGTAATCATTACCCCGATCCCAAAATATCTTCTGGAAGCCACCTCTATACTGAGGACGTTTCCAGACCAATTGCCCAAATTCCATCACTTGAAAACTTTTCTGCAAGGTATTACTCAGTATTTCCTCCAGCCAATACAACTGGGAAGGTTATAGTTGGATTATCAGATTGGAATTCTATTTTTGGAGTTATAGCATATCACTCAGATGGATCAGCAAGTACCCAAACATTTATTTCTCAACCTAATAAAGTGCCTGCCGTAATTGAAACCGATTGGGAATGGAAGGATATTGAATCAATCGGTTTGATTTTATCAAATTCGAATTTAAATGAAAGCACCGAACCAACGGTCACTCAATTTGGGAGTAAAATTTCTGATAAAATAGTCCAAAATTATCCGAATCCATTTCGACAGTCTACAAACATTCGCTTTACTCTTGCAGAGCCCTCTCATGTGAAGCTAGAAATCTTTGATAGTATAGGACGCAAGGTACACACTATTTATGATCAAGAGCTCGATGCCGGTCTTTATGTCGAAACGTTGGATGGTACCAATCTTGCTTCCGGCGTTTATATTTACCGGCTTAAGACTGATCAGCAGGTGACTACCAAAAAGATGACGCTGATTAAATAGCGAAAAACATAGGAG
Source organism: Fodinibius sp. (assembly GCA_041642075.1). Classification (GTDB taxonomy): domain Bacteria; phylum Bacteroidota; class Rhodothermia; order Balneolales; family Balneolaceae; genus Fodinibius. The sequence goes on along the minus strand of JBEPXF010000313.1, from coordinate 49 downwards.
GCTTAGTGTAGGGTTACCAGATCCAGAAGGATGGCATCCGCAATCTTTA
>JBEPXF010000312.1:0-3759 GCA_041642075.1 Fodinibius sp. | reverse complement strand
CATATGATCAACTTTTACCACTCATCTACAAGGAATTAAAACGACTGGCCTATTCCCAACTTCAATCGGAACATGGAGAAGTTACCATCTCGGGAACCGAATTAGTTCACGAAGTTTATATCAAGATGATTGGCCAAGAGGTTATTGAGGCCGAAAATAAAAGTCATTTTATGGCTATTGCCGCCAGATGCATGCGCCAAATACTGGTTGACCATGCCCGTAAAAAGAAAGCGGAAAAACGCGGCGGAGATCAAAAAGACGTTACCTATGTTGACCAGCTATTAAAAGTACATCAGGAATCAAAACAAATTATTGATCTTGATAAAGAACTCGATAAGCTCGCTCAGCTGGATCAACGGATGGCCGATGTTGTAACACTCCGTTTCTTTGGACAGATGACCGTTCACGCTACGGCAGAGGCTTTGGGAGTTTCCGAACGTACAGTAAAACGAGACTGGGCTAAAGCCCGGGGTTGGCTCTACAAGGAATTAAAAAAGAAAGGGAGAAAGAGTAAATAGGTCTTTTTCGGTATGGATCAACAGCAATGGGAGAAAATAAATAACATTGTCGATACCGCTCTTGAACTCACAAAGGAAGAACGAGATACCTATATAGAAGAACAGTGCAAGGGAGACAAGCAACTCAGGCAGGAGGTTACCGTCCTTATTGATGCTATCGAACAATCTGAAACGGAAAGCTTTCTGGAAGATCTTGGCGATTATCAGCAACAGCTTGCCCAAGAAGTCCTAAATGAAGACATCGCGGAAAAAGATGCCGCTCTTATCGGTACCACCATAGATAGTTATGAACTTATTGAACTCATCGGTCACGGCGGCATGGGCTCTGTATTTTTAGCTAAGAGAGCGGATGAGGCTTACGATCAACGGGTAGCCTTCAAAGTACTACGCCGCGGATTGCATACTCCTTCAAATGTGGCCCGGTTCAAACGTGAGCGACAGATACTGGCAAAACTGAATCATCCCAATATTGCCCGCCTTCTGGATGGCGGATTAACTCCGGAAGGATTGCCTTATTTCGTTATGGAGTATATAGAAGGCAAACCATTATATAAATATTGCAACCAGCATTTACTGTCCATCGAGGAACGTATCCATCTCTTCAAGTCCATTTGTCACGCCGTTCAGCATGCCCACAAAAATACTATCATTCATCGGGACCTAAAACCATCCAATATTTTAGTTACCGAAGAAGGGGAAGTCAAAATTCTTGATTTTGGTATTGCAAAAATTCTTGAGCCAAAAGACCCGGACCAACCTCCCTACCAAACCCAAACGGGAACACGCCTGCTCAGCTTTCGCTATGCAGCACCGGAACAAATAGAAAATCAAAAAATTACCACAGCTACGGATATTTATACACTCGGCATTGTATTTTATGAGTTGCTTTGCGGAGTACATCCTTTTGATTTAGAGGGGAAAAAGCTGACAGAAATTGAAAAACTGATCCGGACGAAGTCTCCTTTATCACTCCCAGAAAAATTTTTGCAATTACCAGAAGATATTCGACAAAAGGAAGCACGATTTCGTCATACCACTTCTTCTTCGCTTAGTCAAAGCTTAAAAGGTGATCTGGATGCTATAGTACTGAAAGCATTGCGGAAGGAACCGGAAGAACGATATGATTCGATCGAACAATTTTTGGAGGACCTCCGGCGCTATGAACAAAGTAAACCGATTATTGCCCGAAAGGACACGTTGCATTACAAGACAAAAAAGTTCATTAAAAGGCATCAATCAGGATTGGCAGCAACAGTAGGTTTTATACTCCTGATTGTCTCATTTACTGCCATTTATACTTGGCGCATAACCCAGGAACGAAACAGAGCCCGACTACAGGCGGAAAAAGCACAAGAAACTTCTGAATTCTTAGTCAATCTCTTTTCGGCTAGTAATCCCGCTGAAACGCATGGAGAAACAGTGCCGGTCAAATCAATTCTGGAAGAGGGACTCAACCACATTGACCAGCTCGGTGAACAACCAGAAGTTCAAAGCCAAATGCTGCATACTATGGGAAAGGTTTACACCAACCTGGGAGAGTATAACAAAGCCGAAAAACTGTTAGATCGTGCACTGAACATTCAAACCAACATAAATGGTCAATTTAACGCTGAAATTGCATCCATCTATAATGATCTTGGTGGATTGCACCAAAAAACACAAGAGATGCAGGAGGCAGAACCCTTTTATGCCAAAGCGCTGGATATCCGCAAAAAAGTACTGGGTCCCAATGATATTAAATATGCAGAAACTCTCAGTGATATTGGGGCATTAATGAGATCCAAAGAGAATCTCGATTCAGCCAAAGTACTTTATAACAAAGCCCTGGAAATTCGGCAAAATAACTTAACTTCCAACCATCCCGATATTGCCAACAGCCTGAATAACCTGGGTGTCCTTGAAAAATCAAAAGGAAATTTAGAAACAGCAAGACAGTATTATCAAGAAGCTCTTAAAATAAGGCAAAATCATTTTGGCAGTGTTCATCCTAAAGTTGCCAACGTCAAAAATAATTTGGCTGTCCTATACAGGACAATGGGTAAGTTTGATCAGGCTGCCAAATATTATGCCCAGACGCTGGAAATTCGAAAGCAGGTATACGGTCAAAACCATCCCCTAACCGCCCAGAGCCTAAACAATTATGCCGGCTTTCTCGTCGACAGGGAAAACTTTGACCAAGCTGTAAACTACTACCAGCAAGCCCTTGAAATCCGTAAAGAGCTTTTGGGTCCCTCTCATATACAGACCGGCACTGCTTACAACAATCTGGCTAATGCCTTATTTGAAAAATCGAAGCTCGATTCTGCCGAACAAGCCTACCAAAATGCTAATGACATTTATGTTTCATCGCTGGGTGAAAATCATCGCTATGTAGGAATTGTCAAGTCAAATATGGGGAAAGTACTCACGGCTAAAAATAATCTTGATTCTGCCGATAAAGTTTTCAAAGAAGCCCTTTCTATAATGGAGGAAAGTTTTGACTCCGAAAATATCAGTATCGCCAACCTCTACAGCTATAGGGCAAAGCTGGAATTAAAAAGAAATGAAATTTCACAGGCAAAAAATCTGCTGGAAGACGCTCTGGATATAAGAAAAGAGCTGCAGGGGATGGAACATCCGGATTTTCAACAGAATATCAAACAGCTCAGCTCGGTTTATCAACAGCTTGGATACCAATCCCGCGCAGACTCTCTGGAAAAGTCTTATTCACTGAAATAAGATCTCCACCATAGCTACAATTCTGCCTACTTGTTTCCTGCGATCAATTCTTGACTTATTCCGGTAAAAAGCCCTCAGTGGCTTTCATACCGCTGAGGGCATCATGATTATCTACAAACCATCATCCCCATCCAAATCTAAATGAGTTAGTTAGATAACTTAAAATCCTTCCGCGAATTGAAGCAGGTTATTGGCCGCACTTCCATGATAGGGACTGGCCAGTTGTGTACTCAGATTGGGGTGGCCTCTTCTCCACCATCCCCAACTAGTTTCTCCATTTATATAACAGCTGGGGCAATTCTCAAAAGCAACGACCCAGGGACCTCCACTTGCTCCTCCGGTCATATCGCAATCAACAATGGCAGAGGTACGGGGACCTGAATTTGAGCCGACACCATCTGCTCCATCAAATGGTGCAAAGCATTCCCACATCTTCTGTCCACTGAATAAATTACCGGACCCAGGATAACCAAGCACTCTCCAGTCTTGGTTTCGCTGAGCGTTAAACATCCATCCAAGGGAA
>JBEPXF010000311.1:0-3761 GCA_041642075.1 Fodinibius sp. | reverse complement strand
GCAATGGTTGCCGCACGGCTCAATATGCCGGAGAAAGCGGTTGATGCACTTTTTATGGATGTGCAGAAAAATACGTACCTAAAAAATGGTCATAATTATCAGGATGAACGCCTCAGGCTCTATTTACCGGGCAATGGCGGACTGCTAACAGCCGTGGCCATGATGGCGGCCGGATGGGAGGGCGGCCCTGATATCGATACCCCCGGTTTCCCTGATAATGGGGAATGGAATATCAAGTGGGAAGGCCTGCGCAAAATGCAGTAAGCATTCTTTCACTAGCAGTTTAATTCCATAATTTATTTTTTAGAATAATAAATAGATAGTCCGTTCATCCCTTTGGTAGGAAGGTTATATACCAGGTAATGTCCTTAATGAGTGTTGAAAGGACAGACCTGGTATTTTTTGACTGGTAGAATTTATAGATCGAATTTTTATTTAGTATTAAAAAAGAGAGTAGATATGCTGTCTGGATCTAATGCGAATGTAGTTTTTTATAACAATCCAAATGACTCCTAACACTACAGTTGATAATGATCATGAATTATGCAAAAAGATGCTTAATGTATTTTGGAATGTTGGTTATTACGCTCAGTCTATTTCTGGCTAATCCGGTAAAATCACAAGACACTAATGGTAGGGGTTTAGAGTCAGATTCTTCTCAACCGATTGTGACTGGATACGGCAAAGGACTCTTTGAAATTGGAGAACTCTTGTACCGCGATGCTTTTACAAACCCAGATGAATGGCTACCGCAAGTTGAAGAAACCAATGCGCAGACAGAACCGCGCATAGATTTCTGGAACGGTTTTTTGGAAGTGGTAGTGCCCGGCCGTGGCGCAACTATCTGGAATCGGAACAAGTTCAGTGGAAATGTGGCCATCACGTATAAAGTGAAAGCTCCCTCAACCTATGTGGAGGAGTTGGGAATAGTAGTGCGTGATATTAATACGTTTTGGCATGCATCAGATCCAGATGTCCCGCCCGATATTTTTAATCACGACAAGTATACTGGTGCATTCAGTTCCTATCACAAACAGCAGGGATATTACGCTAGCATGGGAGGCAGGGATAACACCACAACTCGTTTCAGGCGATACCCTCGCATTTGTGACGGGGAGCCGGTTGAACATATCTCTTTATCGGAAAGAGATGGGTTCGAAAAATTTCTGATCCGGCCAGACCACACACATACGATTCAACTTGTCTCTTATGATGATGTAATTCAATATATCGTAGATGGAAAGGTGTTCTATGAAATACAGAAAGGAGACACCGTAATCGTTTCACGGACGGATGGCACACAGGAAGAAGTGGTCTATACCCCCGAGCGTTTTCCATCATATAATGAAGGATGGTTTGGCTTTCGTCTGGTAAATACCCATCATATTTATTCTGATTTTCGGGTTTATCGTCTTGAATCTGCCGAATAGATAGAATAGTAAAAGTGTATCAAATCAAAAACCTGAAAATATATAATGAGTTAGAATTCAAAACCAAAGATTGATCTGGTATTTATACGGTATGTTCTAACAAGTTTTAACAAGTAGGATCTGCCTCTGTAAGTCTCTATTAAGTTTCAGCAGGTATTCAAGTAGTGATATTATATTAGTACCTTTGCATCCGGATGAAAATAAATATGGAAAAGGTCTCGTAAGATAGTCTAAGTTAATTAACTGATTATAGAAGGAATATATCGCGTTATTAATATTAATATGGATCGTATGTTTAAATACATTTTCCATGGTTTTATTGTAGGAGTATGTTTGTTGTTGATCAGTTTATTGATGGTAACAAATGTTGAAGCCCAGACGGGACTTGGAAATATAAACGCGGACATCAGTAAAGAAGGAAATAGTTTACATTTTTCTGCGGAACATGCAGATTTGGAACTTACGTTTTGGACATCTTCGATGGTTCGTGTACGCAGTAGCTGGGACCGGGAATTCAATGAGGAAAAATCTTTGGGACTGATGGTTACAAAACATGATTGGCCACCCGTAGATATTCAATCGACAGAACAGGAAAACCTTTTTGATTTTGAAACAGAAGATCTAAAGGTACGAGTTTATAAATCACCATTACTTATAGAATTCTACTCAGCTGACGGAAAGTTATTATCAACCGAAAAATTTGATAAAAAAGTTGGAGGTATAACTCAGGTAGAGGAAGGGGTTTCAGTCCGGAAAAAGCTATTTAAGGATGAGCAGTTCTTCGGCTTTGGCGAACGTATGGATTTTATAAATCAGCGGGGGAAAAAGTTGAACCTAACTGTTGGTCGCGGTATCGGTCGACCACATATCGTGGGAGCTTATAATATTCTGGAAGCAAATTACAGTCCGGTACCTTTTTTCATGAGTACACGCGGCTATGGTGTTTTCTTCAATACGCCGTACACGACCGAATGGGATATGGGTCATTCCAATCCTGATACCTATTCCTTTAAAGCCGAGGGAGGTGAAATAGATTACTATTTTATGTACGGACCCGACTTTCCCGCTATTTTAGATGACTATACTTCGGTAACCGGCAAATCTCCTCTTTTGCCAAAATTTACCCATGGATTGCATGTGGGAACCTATAGTGGCGGTACCTGGGGCTATGAGGAGCATACATCTATCAATTATGTTGTCAATTTAGGCCGGAAGTTTCGGGAGAAAGGAATTCCGGCCGATCTGTTACATCTGGATTCTACCTGGCGAATGTTTGGCGAGCACGGGGGGAGTGGTGCTACTACTTTTGAATGGCGCAAAACTTTTGACAATCCGGAAACGATGTTTGACAGCCTTTATGCCATGGGATACGATATGGTTGGGGTTCACGTACGTCCCCGTTATGATAATGGAGAGAAATATAATCTGTTAGACCGTGCACGAGAAGAGGGAATGGTCTATCCGGAACCGAATAATTCTGGTGAGTTTGTCAACTTTTTTGATTCTACTGCCGTTGACTGGTGGTGGGAAAACGGAGCGATGAAAGTTGTTTCCCAGGGCGCAATGTTTTTTAAACTGATGAAGGAAGTGCGTTTGGTCGAAAGGCCAATGAGAGTGATAAGACTGGTCCGACGGGAGAAGAAGCAGAACGGTTGCATAACCTGTTTCCGCTTGCTTATGCCAAAGCCCCATTTGAGCGATTCAGTGAGCACAACAAAATGCGCGGTTTTAACCTGACGCGCGAAGGTTATGCCGGCATTCAGCGTTATCCGTATATCTGGGCGGGCGACTGGCCCAGCGAATGGCAGTATTTTAAACCCGTTATTCGAGCCGGACTTAATATAGGGCTATCCGGCGTTGGCTATTGGTCTCATAATATGGGGGGATTTGAACATAAAGCCGACCCGGAATTTTATATCAGATGGACCCAGTTCGGACTGTTTAGCCCCATGGCTCATCTTTTTGGGATGGATCATCCCGGATATAAAGAACCTTGGAATTACGGGGAGGAAGCCGAACGTATCTTTAAGAAGTATGATCGAATGAGATATCGGTTTATTCCCTACATATATAGTGAGGCTTATAAAATGCATAAAACCGGCATGCCCATGATGCGAGCCTTGGTACTGGAATATCAGGATGATGAAAATGTTTACGATATTGATGACCAGTACTTGTTTGGTAGTAATCTGCTAATGGCCCCTGTTACGACGAAAGGTGCCCAAACGCAGGTGGTTTATCTGCCGGAAGGTACCTGATACGATTACTGGAGCGGAGAATCCTATGAGGGTAAGCAGTACTATAATATTGTAACTCCAAGGTTCTTTATAT
>JBEPXF010000310.1:0-3771 GCA_041642075.1 Fodinibius sp. | reverse complement strand
AGTGGGAGCTCCGGAAGAGGCGGAAGAGCTGATTTGGGAGTTCCAGGAACGCTGTTATGATGCGGATGTAAAGCCGGTATTTTACCAGGCCGGTGATGAGTACTTGTCGTATTATATGGATCTGGGACTTACCTTTTTCAAGATTGGAGAAGAAGGAAGAGTAAATCTTGAAAAATTCAGTGAAGCAAGCGTAGCTTCAGATCTCGTATCCAACAGTAAATTTCTGAAAGAAAGGGGATATCAATGGGAGCTCATATCACCACAGGATACAGGACCCTATATGTCTACATTAAAGAAGATATCGGAGTCTAGTCTAAGGGACCAAAACCGGAAAGAACCCGGATTTTCTCTGGGAACCTTTAATGAGAGATACCTTCATAACTTTCCTATTGCATTGATTAAAAGAGATGAAAGAATTGTGGCTTTTTCGAATATTCTGCAAAGCGGCAACCGGGAGGAACTCTCCACTGATTTGCTTCGGTATCAGTCAAAGATTCCACACAAAATTATTGATTTCATGATCTTGGAGACTATTAAGTGGGGAGCTGAAGAAGGATATAGCTATTTTAACCTTGGTATGGCTCCTCTGTCCGGAAAGGATGAAGATTATTTCTCTAAGCGCTGGAAAAAAATGGCGGATTTTATCTATCGGTACGGGGAAAATTTTTACGGGCTGCAATCGGTACGTACCTACAAAGAACAATACCACCCTGAATGGGAGCCAAAATACCTGGTATGTCCCGCGGGACTTGCCTTGCCGGGCATTCTTTCCAACCTAAAAGACATTGTTTCGGGGGGATTAAGGAGTCTTTTAAGCAGGAAAATAGAAAGTCATCCACTTAAGAAAAAAGGAAAACAGGATAAGGATATATAGTCCCAAACCTGTTCTCAATAAAAAGCTGTAAATTTCTTACCTTATAAGGGTATAAAAGGCCAATAGAAGAAATTGATACTATGTCTAAAGAATCCATGACATCCGATAAGCAAACCACATCGGGGGCACAGGAGCAATCCTCCGAAAAAAATCAGCCTGAGATCTACGATGCTGAACATAACATTCGCTTTGTTACGGCTGCCAGCCTATTTGACGGGCACGATGCCAGCATTAATATTATGCGCCGGATTTTACAGAGCACAGGGGCCGAAGTAATACATCTTGGGCATAATCGATCGGTACAAGAAATAGTGGACTGTGCCATCCAGGAAGATGTTCAGGGCATCGCCGTAAGTTCGTATCAGGGTGGACATATGGAATATTTTAAGTATATGGTTGACCTGCTTGAGGAACGGGGTGCTTCCCATATCAATGTATTTGGCGGCGGCGGTGGTGTAATTGTTGAAGATGAAATTCAGGAGCTGCACAAATACGGTGTGGAGCACATTTTTTCGGTTGAGGATGGCAGTACCATGGGTTTGCAGGGGATGATCAATTACATGATGGAGGAATGTGATTTTGATACCGCCGATGTTGAAGAAATTGATGCTCAGGATATTGTTAATAAGGATCATAAGGCTATCTCCCGTTGCATATCGGCCATTGAGAATGAACATCCCGAGATCATCAGTTTTGAGAATGGGAAGTTAAAAGACGGCCAGGAAAAAGAGATACAGTCATCGAAAAACGGGCAACCAATTCCACTTATCGGAATAACCGGTACGGGGGGAGCAGGAAAAAGTTCACTCACTGATGAGCTGATCCGTCGTTTTCTAACGGAATTTGAAGATATCACCATTGCTGTCATTTCGATTGATCCCTCCAAGGTACGGACCGGGGGAGCGCTTTTGGGAGATCGTATCCGGATGAATAGTTTGGATCCCGAAAGGGTATACATGCGGAGTCTGGCAACACGGGCAAGCAATAAGGCAACCAGTGATTCGGTTAAAGGAGCAATAGAAATTTGCAAGTCAGCGGGTTTCGACCTCATTCTTGTAGAAACCAGCGGTATTGGTCAGAATGATACCGAAATTGTTAATATATCTGATATCCCGCTGTATGTAATGACCAGCGAGTATGGTGCGGCTACGCAGCTGGAAAAGATAAATATGCTGGATTTAGCTGAACTGGTAGTACTGAATAAGTTTGAGAAAAAAGGTTCCCTGGATGCCCTTCGAGATGTACGGAAACAGATGAAACGAAATCGTGGTGCGTGGAACCTGGAGGCCGAAGCTATGCCAGTTTATCCGACTATTGCTGCTCAGTTTAACGATAAAGGGGTTAACCGGCTGTTCAAAGCGCTTGTCGATAAAGTTAATGGCCATTATGATCTGAGTTGGGAGACCGCGATCTATACCAATCCTGAACCGGCCGAGGATATTCAGGGACAAGCTATTATTCCGGGCAAGCGACAGCGCTATCTTTCTGAAATATCGGAGTCCATTCGCGATTATCATGACTGGGCGGAAGATCAAGTGGAGATTGCCCAAAAATTAGACCAGGTTGAGGGAACTCTCGATCAGATCCAGCGGTGGGAACCCGAGGACAGCGAATCATTTGAGCAAAAACTTGACAATATGAGAGAGCACTGGCTCAGTAAGCTGGATGGCCGCTGCAAGAAAATCCTGGATGGATGGAATGAACTCTATGAGGAATACCGCCAGGAGTATGTTGAGGTCCAGATACGGGATAAAACCTTTAAAAATGAGATGTTTCGAGAATCACTCAGTGGTTTGGAGATACCGCGAGTGGCACTACCCAAAACAGATAATAAAGGAGAACAGCTAAAGTTTGCACTCAAAGAAAATCTGCCGGGCTATTATCCGTTTACGGCGGGCGTTTTTCCATTCAAGCGGGAAGGGGAAGATCCTACACGAATGTTCGCCGGCGAAGGCACGCCCGAGCGGACTAATAAACGGTTTCACTATGTGAGTGAGGGCATGCCGGCCGCCCGACTTTCTACCGCTTTTGATTCTGTTACCCTTTATGGAGAAGATCCTGATCATCGGCCGGATATCTATGGCAAGATAGGGAACTCCGGCGTGAGTATTTGTACTCTGGATGACATGAAGAAGCTGTATTCCGGCTTTGAACTCACTTCCCGGAAAACATCGGTATCCATGACGATAAACGGCCCGGCTCCCATGATCCTGGCAATGTTTATGAATACGGCCATTGACCAGGAGGTGGAACGCTATCTGAAAGAAAACGGACGATGGGAGGAAGCTAAGAAGCAGATCAGGGAATACTTCGAAAAGAAAGACGTTGAAGTCCCGCAATATCATGGTGATCTGCCAGAAACCAATGAAGGGTTTGGTCTTGGGTTGCTCGGCATTACCGGCGATAAGCTCATAGATAAAGAAACCTATGAGCAGATTAAAGAAGAGGCAATATCCGTCGTCCGCGGTACCGTACAGGCCGATATTTTGAAAGAAGATCAGGCTCAAAATACCTGTATCTTTTCTACCGAATTTGCCCTGAAAATGATGGGTGATATTCAGCAATACTTTACAGACCACAAGGTGCGCAATTATTACTCGGTGTCTATCTCAGGTTATCATATTGCCGAGGCGGGAGCCAATCCCATAACACAGGCCGCTTTTACGCTGGCCAATGGATTTACCTATGTAGAATATTATCTGTCTCGAGGTATGGATATCGATACCTTTGCCCATAATTTGTCCTTCTTTTTTAGCAATGGACTTGATCCGGAGTATGCGGTAATAGGTCGGGTAGCGCGACGTATTTGGGCGGTAGCCATGCGCGAAAAATATGGGGCTAACAAGCGCTCACAGAAACTGAAATATCATATTCAAACCAGCGGTCGGTCGCTACAT
>JBEPXF010000309.1:0-3777 GCA_041642075.1 Fodinibius sp. | reverse complement strand
TTGACGAAGAAATACCTTCATCCTTGGATATTGTGCTGGGCGAAGCCAAAGAGAAACAAGTGGATGTGGTAATGAGCAACACCTTTGGCTTTGGTGGCCATAATGGTATTGTGGTCTTTAAGGAAGTGTAAGGATTATAATCATCCCTTAAAATTAATCTTGGATAGCATAAATCGGTAGCTTGCAGTGGAAACTACCAAAGCATTAAAAGGCTAATCTACATACCATAGTGGGGCAGATAATAGTAGATGGCCCAGAAATGAGAAAAGGTCCCGGCCATCACAAAAAGATGCCATATTTCGTGATGCCCAAACCAATTAGGTATGGGGTTCGGTTTTTTGATTCCATAAATTACAGCTCCCAGCGTGTATGCTAAACCACCTACACCAATCCAGATGAGGAATGCCAGAGGCAGCTTTTCCATAAGGTTGGGAAAAATAATAACAGCCAGCCATCCCATCCCCAGATAGAAAAACGTAGAGAGCCAGCGCGGAGCGCCCATCCACAAAAACTTTTTGATGATGCCAACAATTGCCAGGGACCAGATAGTGGAAAATAATCCCCACTTCCATCCCCCTTCGAGAACGAGCAGACAAATGGGCGTATAGGTGCCGGCAATGAGCACGTAAATCATGCTATGGTCAAGCTTGCGAAGCAGTTCCAGTGTTTTCTTTTTGACCGGCAAAGCGTGATATAGCGAGCTGGAAGTGTAAAGCAGAATCATGCTAAGACCAAAAATGGAAAATGCAATAAACTGGCTAACAGATCCCTGCTTGACGGATTCAAAAATAAGGAATGCAAGTCCTACCACGGCAAGAATCGCACCTGCTCCATGTGTAAGGGTATTAATAGGTTCGCGGATGTGGCGTAGCAAAGTTTTCATAAAATGCAGCAAGAACTAAAAAAGATATCGGGAGTTGCTTTCGAAATTATTTAGATGAGGATTCCCAGTTTGCGATTTCAATATAAGCTTTTTCTCCATCAGTCGTGCTATATACTAACCGATCTGATTTCGAAACCGTTTCCGAGGTTTTAGGCAACCTTGCCGAAGAACGTATAATTTTACCGGTAATCACCGCATGTCCGTTAATAGTGTCAGCAATAGTAGCAGAAAGTGATTTTCTGTTTTTATAAATAATATAATCGGGAGATAGATTATCCGGCCAGTTTTTAATCGTTAATGAAAGATTGGTTCCTCGTTCGGGTACCTCGCTATTGCCACTGGGCGGTTCTGACCAATGATCAAAAGTAGCAGTTACGATCTGGATATTTTCTTGACTTGCTGTATTTTCTGATGAAGAGCATCCTGAGCAGGCAAGAAGGAATGATGTGAAGACAATAAATATTATTTTCATAGGGAATAATGACTAGCTAATATTAGTTATATTAACAGCGATAAAGAAAATTTAGTACAAAAAAGTTATGAAAAAATTGTATTACATATGGATGTTTGTGCTGGCAGTAACATTTATTGGCTGCAGTGATTCCAGTCCGACCAATTCCGAAGGTGAGCTTGAAGAGGCTTCGGCAGAAAAACAGTTTGTTTGGGATGCCATGAATTACTGGTACTACTGGCAGGGCGATGTTCCTGAACTGGGGGATAACTATTTTGACAATGATGAAGAGTACAATCGTTTTTTGAAGGAATTTTCATCGGCTGAAGAACTGTTTTATTCCTTATTGTATAGCGAGGATGACTTCTCATTTTTTATTGAGGATTACGAAGAGTATCAGGATGAGCAAGATGGTATTTACGCTGCATTGGGATTTAATTATGGCTTTTTCTATAAATCGGAGACCGAATTAGCGGGATATGTGCGCTATGTGGTGCCCGACAGCCCGGCCGAAGAAGCAGGGTTAGAGCGGTTGGATCTTTTTACTAAAGTAGATGGCACGGTAATTACCGAGAACAATTACATAAATCTCCTCACCGATGACTCTTCTCATGAACTTACCATGGCGCATCTCGATACAACCGGCGGAAACCTGAGCTATGTGGAGGATTCTACGGTAACGGTTGCTTCTGAGCAGGTTACTGAGAACCCTATTTTTGAGAGTAAGGTAATTGATGCCAATGGGACTAAAGTTGGATACCTTGTTTATAATGCTTTTCAGCGGAATAGACATGGAGAACTTAATGATGTGTTTGGTGATTTTAAATCGCAGGGTGTTGATGAACTGGTAATTGATCTCCGTTACAATGGTGGGGGCACCTTGGTAACAAGCCAGTTGCTTTCAAGCCTGGTATCGGATCTGGGTAGTTCTGATAAGTTTTCTGAGCTGGAATACAATGATAAACGCTCATCAAACAACCGTGAGCTATTCTTTTTGGATGAGGTTCCTCTTGAAAATGAAGAAGGAGAGCTTGAGCAGGATGATGAGGGTAATTATACCAATACCGAATCGAAGAATAACTTATCATTGCCAAGTGTATATGTATTAACTACAAGGTCGACCGCTTCGGCCAGTGAAGTGCTAGTCAATAGCTTAGATCCATACATTGATGTAACGCTTATTGGTGTGAGAACACTGGGTAAAGATGAAGGTTCATTTACCTTGTATGATACCTCTGCTCCATACCTGGAGAGCGATGATGCAAATCCGGATCACAAAAAAGCTATTCAACCTATTGTCTCTAAAATTGTGAATAGCAATGGGGAAGATTATCCAAACGGATTTTCTCCAGAGGGTTACACAGAGGATACCTGTACAGAAAACTGTGTGCAAGAGATTACCGTAGAAAACATAATGAATAAACCCAATTTGGGCGACTTGGATGAACCCCTTTTGGCCCATGCCATTGATCTTATTACGGGTCAAAGTAAAAAGAAAAGCAGCCGTACGTTCACAAATTCAACCAGACTACCGGAGATAAAGACGGTAACTATTACCAAATCTCTAGCACCTCAAATTGAGGGCATACACCTTGAACCTTCTATGATGCCGGCGAAGGTATCTCAGAAGTAATGCTCTACGAATTTGATAAAGGGGATCAGTGTAAAAAGCTGATTCCTTTTTATAATTGAATTATGTCCTAAGAAGTTTTTCCAGCTTATCAAACGACTGGTTCCACCCCTCCTTTGTTTGCTTCCTTACCTCTCCCTCGGGAATACCAATATGATTTAGCCTCATACGTGTTTTGGTATTTATCTCCTGGAGTTGAAACTCAAATTCCATAACCAGTGGAAAATCATCCTCAAATCCATAATAAGAAGCAGGAACAATATTACCTGCCGGATCTGCAAAGAGGTAAATATCCCAAAACGCATAGTTTTCACCTTTGGTGAAGCCATGGTTCCTTTTACAATTTCTTTTTCGTATTCATAACAACCTCAACTCTTATTATCATTGGGGATAGGCATAGCACGTATAAATAAATTATAACTCTTATGGAATGTTAAATTGCAATTATTTTGGAGCATGTATAGGTAGGTGAAACCCACCATTTTATTTTTCTGTAAATAACAACCATTTAAATCATTAGTATATTATCATATATGAAATTTGGCAGCGTAGATAATCCGGGAGATCACAACCTTTCACTTCCTGATGATCACCCCGAAACGGAAAAGGTGCTTTCTGGATATGGCAAAATGGATACCCCCAATGTTTATGTGGGATGTGCAAAATGGAACAAAAAAGATCTCAAAAACTTTTATCCTGATGGCGTAGGCGATGAGCTCGAATATTACGGTAAAAACTTTAATTCGGTTGAGTTAAATGCCACTTTTTACAATACCTTTGACGAGGAACAGATAACAACCTGGTACAATAAAG
>JBEPXF010000308.1:0-3793 GCA_041642075.1 Fodinibius sp. | reverse complement strand
GGTTGCCGAGTATGCAGAAGATGGAAACAATCGGTGCCTTTGGATTGACAGAACCCAAAGTTGGATCTGCAGTAGCCGGTGGCCTCACAACTTAGGCAAAACGTGAAGGCGATACCTGGATTCTCAACGGACAGAAAAAATGGATCGGCAATGCTACTTTTTCTGATATCACCATTATTTGGGCCGAAGATGTGGATAGCGGTGATGTAAAAGGATTTATTGTAGAAAACGACAATCCAGGATTCACCGCCGAAAAGATTGAAGACAAAATGCCGCTACGTACCGTCCAGAATGCACTTATTACGCTGGATGATTGTAAGGTGAAAGAAGTTAATCGATTGCAGAAGGCAGAAAGCTTCAAAGACACAGCTCGTATTTTACGCCTGACCCGAGCTTCGGTGGCGTGGCAGGCCGTTGGCTGTGCCAGGGGAGCTTACGAAAATGCTCTGGCTTACTGTAACGATAGAAAACAGTTTGGTAAAACGATCGGCAGCTTTCAGCTTGTGCAAGATTTATTGGTTGAGATGCTTACGAATCTCACCGCTATGCAGTCGATGGTGTACCGGCTTTCTGAGTTACAGGATGAAGGTAAACTCACAGACGAACGAGCCTCATTAGCCAAAGTAGTCTGTACGCTCAAAACGCGTGAAATTGTGAGCAAGGCTCGGGAACTACTGGGTGGTAATGGCATCTTGCTGCGATATAATGTAGCGAGGTTTGTGGCTGACTCTGAAGCTATCTATTCGTATGAAGGTACTAAGCAGATTAACTCGCTTATCGTAGGACGTGCTATTACCGGCAAAAGTGCTTTCGTGTAGGATTTATTTGCTTGGTTCTCCAATTTTAGCGATTCTTAAAAAAAGATTTTGCTGTTAAATGACCTCCTATGTCTATACGGAAATATCATATCGGCTGTACCGGTTGGAGCCTAAAGGACTGGGTAGGTAATTTTTTTACCGATGATGCAAAACAAAGTGATTTTCTTACACAATATGCTTCAGTTTTTAATGCTGTAGAGGGGAATACAACTTTTTATCATATTCCTAATGAACAGACCATTAAGAAATGGGGGAAAGCTACGCCAGACGGATTTAAATTCTGTTTTAAATTTCATCGCTCGATTACCCATCAGCGACTGCTAAACGAAGTAGATGAAGAAATACTACGGTTTTTGGATGTTTTTGAGCCTATTGCGGATCGGTTAGGTCCTTTTCACATTCAACTCCCTCCCCAATTTTCACCTAAGGAATTTTCAAGGATTGAACACCTCGCAGAGCTGTTGCCATCCGTATATAGCTATGCATTAGAGGTGCGTCACCCCGACTTTTTTGACAATGGAAATAAGGAAAATCGACTTAATCGACTGCTGCAGAGTTATAACATTAACCGGGTAATTTTTGATACGCGCAAACTTCATAGCATGAAGGTGGATGACCCCACAATTAGGCAGGCCCAGCAAAAGAAGCCCAAGGTGCCGGTTCGCTTTAAAACAACAGGTTCCCGTCCGTTTGTACGCTTTGTGGGAGCCAACGACGTAATTAATAACGAGCCCTACTTAAAGGAATGGGCTATTATTATCGCTGACTGGATTAAGGAAGGCTTGCATCCATACATTTTTACCCACTCCCCGGATAAAGTAAGTCAGCCGACGATTGCCCGTAGATTTCATCAATTGCTTTCCGACCTTATTGAAATTAATTCTATGCCGGCCTGGCCTATTGACCGCCAAAGTGAGCAGCTGGATTTGTTCTAAGGATTTCTATTTCTAGTTATCCGAGAACTGATAAATAGGACAGGTTTACTTTATTAGATCTATAGGTCGTGTTTACCAAAATGTAGCGAAGAGTGATATAACAATAAAAAATTCGTATCTTTGGATGCTTTTCAGAATTCAGAAAACGAAAAATTCTCATGTCAGAGTTAGATACGCTCACAAAAGAGCAGCAAGAAATTATTGAGGAAGCCCGACGCCGTCGGACGTTTGCGATTATCTCGCACCCCGATGCCGGGAAAACCACCCTGACGGAAAAACTTCTGCTCTATGGAGGTGCAATACACGAAGCAGGGTCCATTCGTCAGCGTAAGGCTAATCGATATGCTGCTTCCGACTGGATGGCTATCGAAAAAGATCGGGGTATTTCGGTAACATCTTCCGTGCTTCGGTTCGAGAAGGATAATGTTAAATTCAACCTGCTGGATACGCCGGGGCACAAGGATTTTTCTGAGGATACCCTTCGTACACTCGTAGCGGCCGATACCGCTCTTATGGTTATTGATGTCGCAAAGGGTGTTGAGGAACAGACCGAGAAGCTCTTTGAAGTATGTAAGATGCGGGAAATTCCGATTATCACTTTTGTTAACAAGTGCGATCGTCCGGGTCTGGAGCCCCTGGAAGTGATCAGTAATATTGAAAATCAGCTGGGCATTGAACCTATTCCTGCTTCCTGGCCGCTGGGTTATGGGAGAGAATTTCAGGGTATTTACGATTTAATTGGCAAAGAATTACACCTGCAGCATAAAGAAGAGCACGGGGCTAAAAAGGCCCATACCGAAAGGTATAACCTGGAAAAGGGATTGAAAGAGGCTCAACTCTCTAATCATGAAAAGGAGAAGTTTCGGGAAGAAGTGATGCTTACCGAGGATATGATGGAAATGATGGATGAGGAGGCGTTTAAGAATGGAAAGGCCACGCCCGTATTTTTTGGTTCTGCTCTGAATAATTTCGGACTGGATGTCTTTTTAGAGTATTTTGCGGAGCTCGCCCACCCCCCGCAGCCCTATGCAGATGAAAATGGTAACGAGCGGGAAATCGGCCGGGGTTTTTCAGGTTTTATCTTTAAGATGCAGGCAAATATGAATCCCGATCACCGGGATTGCGCCGCTTTTATACGTATTACATCCGGTAAGTTTGAACGGGGACTGGAAGTGACGGAAAGCAATACTGGAAAGAAAGTTAAAATGTCTACTCCCCATACGCTCATGGGAGATGAACGAAATATACTGGAGGAAGCCTACCCGGGAGATGTAGTTTCGTTATTTAACCCGGGTTCTTTTCGGATTGGGACTACTATTTACAGTGATGATCCGGTAAAATTTGATGTGATTCCGCTTTTTACTCCCGAACATTTTAGAAAAGTATCAACGAAAGATCCTTTTAAACGGAAACAACTGCGAGAAGGACTGAAACAGTTGGCAGAAGAGGGCGTTGTGCATGTTTTTGAGATGCCTAATGGCGTGGGTAACGAGCTCCTTCTTGGAACGGTCGGCGCCCTTCAGTTCGATGTAGTAGAGCACCGGATGGAGACCGAGTACAACACCGAATTGCACATAAGTTCAGTGTCCTACCATGCGGCCCGCTGGCTCGATCAGAATCAGGAAATCATCAAAAAACTTGAGAGCAGTTATTCCACTCATGTTACTGAGGATATGGAAGGGAACCCCATAGTTCTCTTTGACAGCGGCTATGCGCTGAATCAGGCCGAGGAGAAAGTTGGAGCTGAAAATCTCTACAAATTCAAGCAAAATTAATGAATTGAGAATTAGGAGCCGTAGGCTTCCTAGCCCAGTACTGACTCCTAATTCTTCAATCCTAATCCTAATTCAATTTATTTTCCACCATTTGCCTGGAGATCCGCAATGCAATTGGCATCGAGAGATGGAATTTCTTCTCCTGTCAGTTGGCCGAAGAAGTCGGTGGTTTCAACAGCATAATACATCAGGCATTGATCATTATCGCAATGATGTCCGTTTTCCTCATCCTGATGATCTTGCTGCATTTCCGTACCTGAGTTTT
>JBEPXF010000307.1:0-3824 GCA_041642075.1 Fodinibius sp. | reverse complement strand
CGGATCCCCATCACCTTCAATATTATCATATCCTGAATTTTCCATACAATAACGCGCTACTTGTTCTGCACATAAGGTTTGGGGGACAAATCCATAGGGAACGGGACAGATATTTGAAAACCGTTGTGGACGATCTACTTTAAGGTATCCGCTTTCCTTATCCAATTCATATTTCATAGTATCTCCGGGAACAATCTCAATAAAAACCTTGATTACATCCGGTGCCTTATCCCCAATATTAATCCCATGCCAGGGATGTGGCTTAGAGAATAATTTCATTTTGCTTAGTAAACGCCGCAGCTGATCGCTTTCCATTAGACAAATCCTTTTAAGAAATTATATAAGATTAATGAATAAAGGTACTAATTTTTTTGTGATCAATCACTACTTATAGAAGGGATTAAAAATAGAAAAGGAGCCGAGTGTATCGACTCCTTTTCCAACAATAAATTATCTCAGTATTTGATGAGATTAGCTTTCGATGTTTATGAGAATCATAACATCAGAAACTAATTGGGCCTCCGCATCTGTACCAGCAGCATATAGGTTATTAACTAATGTTTCTACAGCTGAATAGAAAGTAGAATACGCATCTACGATAGCATCCGTATTAGCGCTGGCACTAATACTCGCCTCTAATGTAGCTTTGATACCGCCGGTACTATTAATTTGGCTATTAATACCAACGATGGTTTCTGCGTTGGCCGAAAACTCCTGCTCAAGTACATCTACAATTTTCTCATTATAAGATGCAAACAAGCTTTGAATTTCGCTTGCTCCCGCAGTAGCTTTACTCCTTATATCTGCACGCAACTGGGTACCAGCCTGTGCTGCAGCCTCTACAGAAGATTCTGCAATTTCGGCTGCTTCCATTCGAGCTTGTACCGCTTTATCAACAGCAATAGCAACTAAAACTGCAGAGTTCGCCCTTACTTCTGACTGTGCTGTACTGGACAACTCAGTAGTATTTTTGAATATCAGGTTGCTTGCTCCTTCTTTAGCTTTAGCATATGCATTGGCATTAACACCCGCCTCAACATGGGCCGAAGCAACTGCTTCTGTATAGGTATTATAAGCATCGGCTTTTGCAGATTGATCGGATGACGCATATAAGGAAGCATGAAGATTTGCAAGAGCTTCAGCTTTAGCATTTCTTATTTCCATCATCTGCTCTTCAGTAACATCTATAGAATGATTAGCAAAAAACTTAGCCCGGGCCTCTGCCTCTTTAGCTAGTGCAGTAGCGAATTCAACAGCAGCATCCGTGTTACCTTTTATTTCAGCCGCTGCTTCAGAACCAATATAGGTTTCAATATCAGCTTTGGTTACCAATCCAGTTTCGCCCCTGGCAACTACTTGCTGATAAACGCTTGCCTCGCCACTGGACTCAATAGTTATGGGCTTAAGATCTAAAGAAGAACCATTTTCAAGTTTTCCATACAGGAATGCCTTCCATTGCTGGCCTTCCTTTTCAGCCAATACAATAATATCTCCAGAGGCATCCGTTACAGCATCGGCATCCACCTGGAGAGTAAATTCACCCTCGGCATTAGTTTCAGCGCTTGCATTTGAAATTGCTTCTAAACTACCATCTGCAGCTACTCGAGCCATGGTAACTTTAGCTCCCTCAACTGCTGCTGTCTGATAGTCTGAACCCTTTGCTTTTTGACCCTCGTTACTTTCGACTCGTCCGTTTACCGTAGCTTCGTCGCTATCTGAGGAGCTCAAAAGATCACTACAGGCAAAACCTAATAATGATATTGTTAGTACAATAATAATATTTTGTATCTGTCTGTAACTCATAACAATCACTGATTTATTAATGTTAATTTGCTGTTTGTATTAAATTGGTTATAAAAAGACTTGTTCCAACTTTCTAGAGAAAATTGTAACCATTCACTATTCAGTGCCTGTAATCCCTCTTCTAAGCGAAATAAAGAGGTTTATAAGTGGATAAGCTGGGGATTGTGTTCTGGAGAAAGGAAACCGTTTAAAATAGATAGAGCCGGCTTTCAACCGGCTCCATCTTGTACGTTGGCTTTTCGGGGTACAAATCAATGGTTACAATAGGTAACCAGGGATCAGTATGTTCACTAGTAGATACTCGGATCAAAATGTTTTGTTCCAAATAATTTTATTTTTTTTTAATAAAATTATTTTATCCCCAGAGATATTCAGCGAGTCCCGAATTTCGATGTAATTTTTGTGTTATTCCCTTTTCCAGTACTGTATTTTTTCCAAATATAGAGATCTTTGATCGGGCACGGGTAATCGCAGTATAGATCAGCTCTCTGCTTACCACTTTTGACATCATATTCGGAAGGACAAAAAAAACTTCATCGAACTCTGAGCCCTGACTTTTATGCACAGTCAAAGCAAAGGCAGTTTCATGTTCGGGCAAACGTTCGGGTGATACAGACCGAACAGAACCCTCATGACGAAAATATATCTTCAATGCTCCTTCCTTATCTGTTAAACATAAACCAATATCCCCATTAAACAGATCTAACATATAGTCATTTTCATTGATAATAACCGGTTTGCCCGGATACCACTCTTGGTATTTAGGAATTAGATTCTCCCTTTGTAAAATTTTCTCTATAATACTATTTAAATGAGTTACACCACCGGGCCCTCTCCGGTGAGCAGCAAGTATCCTAAATTTATTAATTTGATCAAGTGCTTTACTGCTGGATTTACACTCAATCACGGATTTAAAATATTCAATTATTTTTTTCTCTAAAATAGTTTCTAAATCAACTTGCCCATCTACCTGAAAAAAAGAGAGGTCAGGGTAATCTAAAGATTCAAGAACCTTTAAGAACTGATCTGCGTCCCCTTTTTTTACAGCGCGTGCTAATTGGGCTATTCCGCTCATTTCCCCAAAACGATAGCTCTTGGTTAACAGGGTTATATTATCAGTTAGCGGTTTAGGATGATCAGTAGAAAATTCGGAAGGAACCTCCAATCCTAGTGTTGACAACCACTGTATACCCATTTCCGAAAACTTATTATTAGAGATATCACAAATATCTCCTAATACAGAACCTGCCTCCACTGAAGCAAGCTGGTCTTTGTCTCCCAATAAAATAAGCTGTGCATCCTCGAGCAGAGCCTCTACTAATTTGCTCACCAGGGCTTGATCCACCATAGAAGCTTCATCCACAATCACCAGATCATACGGAATAGGATTATCTGCATTATACCGAAATTGAGAACTATATCGACGTGCCCCCAATAGTTGATGAAGCGTTTTGGCTTTTTCGGGAATAGCATCCCGAATCTTCTGAGAAACATCCAGTTTTTCTTTGGCGCTGAGGATTGAATCCTTAAGTCGAGCAGCAGCTTTCCCCGTTGGAGCTGTCAGCGCTATGTTGGGCAACCTATTTCCTTTTTTCTCGTACTGTTCCTGAATCAATGCCAGTACACGGACTACGGTGGAGGTTTTTCCAGTTCCGGGTCCACCTGATATAATAGATAGCTTATTATAAACCGATACAGCAGCCGCTACCTGCTGCCAATCAATAGTATCGGAAGAATGGACAAAAAGTCTATTCAATCCATCTCGCAGCAGATCTTTATCAATTTCCGGCATTCGCTGATTGCTTTTTTTAATCAGCTCTTCGGCCAAAGTATATTCATAATGCCACAATTTGTGCATATACAGGCGATTAGAATCATCTAAAATTAATGGACTATAATCGCCGGGTGCACCCACTGCGGAACTTTCCTTCAATTCCCGGAGCCATATATCCAGTTCCGGAAGCTGGATTGCCTCTCCTTCTCCCGCCTCCTTAAATATTCGTTGATTCGCATATTCATCC
>JBEPXF010000306.1:0-3838 GCA_041642075.1 Fodinibius sp. | reverse complement strand
GTGCCGTAGCAATCCTTAGGAGATACAACAACCACTCCATGCTGCCCCATAGCAGTGTGCATCAACACGCTGGGTGTTCCACAGTGGTAGATATACGAACCGGCATAATTGGCAACCCAGTCAAACTTGATCGACTCGCCCGGCCCAATGGTTCGCCATTTGTCATCCTTGGCTACCGTTCCCGCATGGAAATCCATAGAGTGCGGCATCGGCATGGTGGCTTCTTTGGCCTTCATAAAATTATTTTCGGCTACCTGCTGCATAAAGGGTGATCCCTCTTTAGTAGGCTCGGTAATCGTCACTTCTTCATCCGATCGATTTTTCATCGTAAAGGTAATGCGGTCACCCTCTTTAACATGTAACACAGGACCGGGAACCGTTCCACCGAACGTCCAAGCCTCGTATTTTACTCCATCAGCCACCTCAATTTCCTGAGTAATGATATCGATTCGAACATCGTGTGTCTTGTTGCCCTCATAATCGAGCGGCTCAAGATTTGGCAGCATACTCAAATATTCTCCAACAACGGGCGGCCCGTCATAGTCTTCGGTGAATACTTCAGCTTCCGGCATGCCAAAAGTCATACCGTCTAATTCGTATTCTTCCGTTTGAGCATAGGCAAAATTTGCCAGCCCGGTTAGTAGCAATCCAATTAAAAAGGATAACGTTAGTTTTGAAATGTTCATGGTATTAGAGATTTACTATTATTAATTGTTAAGACAATTTTCCTATAACCTTATCTGCCTGTTCCTATAGCAAGAACAATTTAAGACAAATTTGTCTTTTTTTGTTTACATATATACTTACTGCAATTGCCGTGCCAACTTTTATAGTTAATTGAAAAATGTCTTTTCTTACTGTAAGAGAGGCTTTTATGGGGCAAAAAAGCATCATAAAAATGAGCTTATGCAAGATTGCAACAGCTCTAACAAGTAGTTTTGCATCCATGCAATAGCTGAATTACAAATTATATCATGGATGGTAAAAAGTTCTACTTTTAGTTAGGTACCATCTACTTGCACATCTTCATACTCCTTTCAAAAGAGTGGTCTACTAAAGGGGCAGAATTTTCTGAATCGGGCAATACATAATATTTATACTATGATCTTTATCCATAATGAGCACCATACTGATCCACACCTCAATTTAGCTCTTGAAGAATATGCGTTGCGCAACTTTGATCAAGACTATGATTATTTGTTATTCTATATAAACGATCCTTCTATTATTATCGGACGTAATCAAAATACGCTCGAAGAAATTAATCACGAATATGTAGAGCAAAACAAGATTAATGTAGTTCGACGTTTTCCGGTGGTGGAGCGGTTTACCACGATACCGGAAATCTTAACTTCAGTTTTATTACAAATTATGACAAAAAGAGTCTAAATAATTTTCAAAAGTTTACCTCCCCTATCGTACGCGTACTTCATTCCTTAGAAGTAAATGCTGAACTACAGGGACGTAATGATATTGTGGTTAATGGCCAAAAAATATCGGACAATGCGCAATACTCTACTGTTAAACGGATGTTTAGTCATGGCACTCTACTTTTCGATACAGACTTATCAGAAGTAAGCAAAGCGCTGGATGTAAAGATGAGCAAAATTGAATCCAAGGGACATAAGTCAGTGCGCAACCGGGTTGCAAACATCAGTGAATTTAAAAGCAAAAATGGATATTTGCACTTTTCGGAAAAAACTATTGGAGGGCTTATATGTAGATCGAGACGAATTTGAGACGTATCACCTCACTGAAAATGAATGGAAATCCGTTCATGAGTTAAAAGACAAGAAATATAGTCAGTGGGACTGGAACTTTGGTAAATCACCAAAATTTAATATCCAGCGGGAGCGACGCTTTGACATCGGCGAAATTGACCTCCGATTAGATGTTGCCGAGGGATATATTAAAAATCTGAAAATTTACAGAGATTTTTTGGAAATAAGCCGGTTACCCAGCTGGAAGATCACCTCCATGGGACTCGATACCACCGACAGTCTCTTTTTCAAATGTTAAAAGACGTGGATATAGAACAATATTTTGGAGCACTACCCAAAGAAGATTTTCTTGAACTACTTTATGGTTCAGATAAGTAATTAGTCCAAAAACAAATCTGAACTTGTGTCTTCCACAAATAAATTCTGGTTCATACCTCTTCAGAAACCGAAGGTTTTATACTTGTAATAAGGGCATCATAGCCTGCGCTATGCATTTGCTGCTGGATTTTCTGCTGGAGTGATTCAGAGTCACAGAGTGCAATCATAGCACCACCTCCTCCCCCGCCGGTTAGTTTTGCTCCCCGCGCGCCGCTTTCCCGGGCAATGCTAATGAGTTCCTCTACCTCAGGAGAAGACACATTCAGTGCATTCAAATAACCGTGGTTCAGATTCATAATGCGACCCAACCTCTGGAGGTCAAACTCTTCAATGGCTTCCTTCGATGCCAGAGCCAACTCGTCCATTTGATGAAAAATTTCTCCATACCAGTTGGGTTGTTGCTCGTATTCCTCCCGTACACGCCGTACCATTTTTGCCGTCATGCTTTCCACGCCACTTAATCCAATAACAATGGGAATGGGCTCTTTGAGATTGAGTGTTTCCATCTCGGGAGGGGTACCTTTTCGAAACATCAACAGGTTGCCGTAGGTTGAAACAGTATTATCAATCCCTGACGCTCCACCATGTACAATATTTTCAGACTCATAGGATAACTCCCGTACTTCATCATCGGTCAGGCCAATTTCGAAATGCCGATCCAGTGCCCGGATAATTGCCACAGCTAATGCAGCTGAACCGCCCATCCCCATTGCCCGGGGTACTTCGGGTACAACCTCGATATTCATTCCCTTATCTCTGAGCTCCAGTCGATCCAAAATCATCTCCAGGGATTTATAAATAGAATATTCGTGATCCTCCCCAAATTTAAGAGTTTGTTCTACTCCCCATCGTGGAATAATAAGCTGTACATCTTTATCCGCCGCCCACACTTTCGCTTTCATTGTCAAGGTAATGGGAGCTGCAACGGCATGCGTGCCATGAACAACGGAATGCTCTCCAGTTAAAATAATTTTCCCGTAACCGAAGGCCATCTCCTCAGCCATTTCGGATTTAGAAGGCTGAACTTGCTGTTGGCGTTGTTCGTTCTGGATTTCCTCAATAATTTCTTCGGCCTTCCATACCTTTATTTCGCCACTTTCCACCAGCCGTTCCAGTACCTGGTCAAAAATATCGGCCGGCGCTCCTGCGGTACTGGCAACACTGCGGGCATGGAGTGTCATGTGTCCCCGCTGGATGCCTTCGGTACCGAGAGAGCGAAGAGCTGAAAAGTTTTGAGCTAAGCCTACCGCTCCCATGACCTGAGCTAATTCCGTGGCTGACTCTACACCTAAAATATGATGAGCAATTTCTACCGCTTTGTTAGATTTAAGCGATCCTCCAACAATTCCCACTTTCATAGGGATGTCGATGGTCCCAACTAAATCCCCCTCATCATTTTTAAACCAGTTTGTTAGCGACGTATAGTGACTCCCCCGTGCGGCATAAGCATGAGCCGCAGCTTCTATGGCGCGCCAGTCGTTACCGGTGGCAATGGCAACCGGATCGATACCATTCATAATCCCTTTATTATGTGTTGATGCACGATAAGGATCAATGGCAGCAAATTCAGCAGCTCGGATAATACCGTCACGCACTTCCTTTCCCGATGACTTATTGAAATCAAGGTAGTTAACCGGAATCTCACATCGGGCCCGCACCATTGCGCGATCCGTCAAATTGGATAAAATGCGCAGATAAACCTTAGCGTTAGCAATTTTTTCAATCAGCGGTGCCACTCC